>NZ_JBHXEM010000134.1:0-22149 GCF_042724755.1 Kitasatospora sp. NPDC127067
GACTCCCTGGCCGGCTGGTCCATCCCGTCCACGCTGCGCTGCAGGGAGGCGGGCCCGGCCGAGCAGGACGGCGACCAGGACGGCGGTGACCGCGAGCGCGACCGCCCCGCAGCGCACGGCGAGGTGGATGCCGTCGATGAAGGCGCCGTCCACCGCCTCCTGGAGCGGACCGGGCAGTGCCGCCGCGGCTGCTCCACCGCCGTGTACCGCGCCGGTGGGCGCGTCCGCGATCGGACCGACGGCGTCCGGCGGGACGCCGAGCCGGTGCAGGGCGGCCGTCAGGGAGTCGGTCAGCCGGCCGGTCAGGACGGCGCCCAGCACGGCGATCCCCAGCACCCCGCCGAGTTCGCGCAGGGTGTTGATGGCGGCCGAGGCCATCCCGGTCTGGGCCGGGGCGACCCGCTGCATCACCCCGATCGACACCGGGGTGAAGGTGAGCCCCATCCCGAGGCCCATCGCGAACAGCGTCCACAGGTATTCGAGGTAGTGCGCGTGGTCGCCGTACAGTGACAGGCCGCCGAGGCCCGCCGCGCAGAGGACGAGGCCGAGCACCAACGGCGGCCGGGGCCCGTGGCGGGCGGTCAGCCGGCCGGAGAGCGGGGCGGCGAGCACCAGCATCGCGGTCATCGGCAGCCCCGCGTAGCCCGCGGCGGCCGGGGACCAGCCGAGGGTGCCCTGCATCATCAGCGGCAGGAAGAACAGCGCGCCGAACATCCCGAAGCTGACCATGAACCCGCTGAGCAGCGCGCCGCCCAGCATCCCGTCGCGGAACAGCCGCAGCTCCAGCATCGGTTCGGCGAGCCGCAGTTCGAGCAGCAGGAAGGCGATCAGCAGCACGGCGGCCGCGCCGCCGCAGCCGAGCACCCGGGCGTCGGTCCAGCCCCGGGACGGGCCCTCGATCAGCGCGTAGACCAGCAGGCCGAGTCCGGTGGCGGACAGGGCGAGGCCGCCGAGGTCGATCCGGCGGGCGCGCGGCGGGATGTCCGGGAGCACCCGGGCGGCGAGAAGCAGTCCGGCGACGCCGATCGGCACGTTGATCCAGAACACGCTGGCCCAGCCGAGGTGTTCGACCATCGGGCCGCCGACCACCGGTCCGACCGAGAGGCCGAGCGCGGAGACCCCGGACCAGGTGGCGATGGCCTTGGCCCGCTCCTGCTCGTCGGTGAAGACGTGCCGCAGCAGGGCGAGACTGCCGGGGGTGAGCAGCGCGGCGCCGACGCCCTGGAGCATCCGGGCGCCGACCAGCACGCCGATCGTGTCGGCGAGCGCGGCCAGGGCCGATCCGACCGTGAAGAGGGCGAGGCCGAGCCGGAACACCCGGGTGCGGCCATAGCGGTCGCCGAGTGCGCCACCGGTCAGCACGAAGGCCGCGTAGACCAGGCTGTAGCCCTCGGCGACCCATTGCAGGCCGCTGATCCCGGCGTCCAGTTCCTGGCCGATGCGGGGCAGGGCGTTGTTGACGATGACGTTGTCCAGCATGGACATGAACATGGTGACGCAGAGCGTGAGCAGCGCGAGCCGTCGGCGGCGGGCACTCGATTCCTCCATGGGTTCCCTCCCGGTCATGAGCCCCTAACACTGTTAGGGGTCGGCGCGACAGCCACAGAGTGCACCTAACGGTGTTAGATTGCAAGCGGGAATCCACCACACGGCCGGAGGCGTCCGCACACCCATGCCGCAGAACCACCCCGACACGCCCGGGACCGACGACACGACACCCGCCCTGACCAGGGACGCCCTCGCCCAGGCCGCCCTGCGCGTCCTGCAACGGGACGGCCTGGCCGGGCTGTCCATGCGCAAGGTCGCCGCCGAGGTCGGCGTCAAGGCGGCCTCGCTGTACTGGCACGTCCGCAACAAGCAGGAGCTCCTCGACCTGCTCACCGACGCGCTGTTGGGCTCCGCCGAGCCCCCGCCGCGCACCGGCGGCTGGCGCGAACAGTTCCACGCGTACTGCTGGCGCTACCGCCGCCTGCTGCTCGACACCCGGGACGCGGCCAAGGTCGTCGCCGGCCGGCTCGCCCCCGGGCCCCACCTGCTCGGGCTCATGGAGGACCAGCTGGACCGCCTCCGCGCGGCCGGCTTCTCCGACGCCGACGCCGCCATGGCCAGCTACCTGCTGGGCGCCTTCGTCCAGGGCTTCGTGCTCCAGGAACAGTCGCCGATCTCGGCCGCCGAGGTGCTCGGCACCAGCCGCCGGGACATCGCCGACGCCGCCGGCGACCTGTTCCGCGCCCTGCCCGCCGAGACCTTCCCCAACCTGGTCGCCCTCGCCGACGACCTCACCGCGCCGGACATGGACGCCCGCTTCGAGTTCGGCCTCCAGCGGGTCCTCGACGGCCTGGCCGCCCTGCTCCCGCCGGAGCGCCGCTGAACCCCTCCCCGGGATCCGACACCGGGGTAGGCTCGCCGGGCCCACCCGTACGACCACGGAGGAGTCACCGATGACCGAGCCGTACCCCCTCTACGAACCGTACGCACAAGGCCTGTTGGACGTCGGCGACGGGCAGCTGATCCACTGGAACGCCTCCGGCGACCCGGCGGGCAGGCCGGCCGTGGTGGTGCACGGCGGGCCCGGCTCCGGCCACAGCCCGGGCACCCGGCGGTACTTCGACCCGAAGCGCTACCACCTCGTCCAGTTCGACCAGCGCGGCTGCGGACTCAGCCGACCGGCCGCCGCCGACCCCTCGACCAGCCTGGAGCACAACACCACCGCGCACCTGATCGCCGACATGGAGCGGCTGCGCGAGCACCTCGGCATCGACAAGTGGCTGCTCTACGGCGGATCCTGGGGCTCCACGCTGATCCTCGCCTACGCGCAGGCCCACCCGGAACGGGTCTCCGCGATCGTGATCTGCGGGGTCACCATGACCCGTCCCGAGGAGACCGACTGGCTGTACCGCGGCGTGGGGCGCTTCCTGCCCGCGGCCTGGGAGGCGTTCCGGGACTTCCTTCCGCCCGCCGACCGCGACGGGGACACCTTCGAACTGCTCGCCGCCTACAGCCGGCTGCTCAACAGCACCGACGAGCCGGTCCGGCGGGCCGCCGCCAACGCCTGGGCCACCTGGGAGGACGCGGTCATCTCGCACGAGACGCTGGGCAAGCCGAACGCGTACACCGACCGGCCCTCCGACGAGCTGATGGCCTTCACCCGGATCACCGCGCACTACTTCTCGCACCGGGCCTTCCTGCCGGACGGCCAACTGCTGCGCGACGCCGGGCGGCTGTCCGGAATCCCCGGCGAACTGATCCACGGCCGACTGGACCTCGGCGGGCCGGTCGACACGGCCTGGCAGCTGGTCAAGGCCTGGCCGGACGCCCGGCTGACGGTCATCGACGACTCCGGGCACACCGGCAGCCCGCGGATGCGGGACGCGATCCTGGCCGCGATCGGGCGCTTCGCCTGAACCCCTGCCGGGCGTCCGGGGCACCCGCCGGGCGCTCACCGGGGCCCTCGGTTCCTCCGAACGCCCGGCCGGTTCGTACAGGTGGGATTCCCCTACGATACGACGCATGATCGCCTATGCCCCAGCCGCCCTGTTCTTCCTGTTGTTCGGAATCGGGGTAGTACGCGACCGTCGCCAGTTCAGCAACGCCGTCCTGCTCGGCATCGCCGTCTCCCTCCTGTCCCTCGCCCTGCTCGCCGAGCTCCGCAAGGCACCCAGCATGGTGATCACACTCGCGGCGGCGGTCATCGTCCTCCTCCCGGCCCTCGGCACGGCGGCCCTGGTCTGGTTCCTGCTCGCCAACGGCCTGACCATGATCCGCAAGGAGGGCAGACGGCCGGCCAACCTGCTGTCGCTGCTCGCCGGGCTGGGCATCCTCGGCGTCATCGGACTGCTGGTCGCCGCCCTCATCGTCCACTCGCGGCCGCTGGCCGCGCTCGCGGGCACCGCGGTGCTCGTGGTCGGCTACGTCTCCTTCCTGTTCACCTGCTTCGTCGGCTACGCCTTCCTGTACAGCCGCCACCGGCCGCGCCGGGACGTGGACTTCGTGATCGTGCTCGGCTCCGGGCTCATCGGAGGCGAGCGCGTCCCGCCGCTGCTCGCCAGCCGGCTGAACCGGGGCCGCGAGGTGTACGAGAAGCAGGCCGCCCGCGGCAACCCGCCGGTGCTCATCACCTCGGGCGGCCAGGGGCCGGACGAGAAGCTGCCGGAGTCCCACGCGATGGCCGACTACCTGGTCGAACGCGGCTTCCCCGAGGAGCACATCGAGCGGGAGGACCGCTCGCGCACCACCGAGGAGAACCTGCTGTTCAGCAGGGCCATCATGGAGCAGGCCAAGCCCGACTACCGCTGCGTCGTGGTCACCAACAACTTCCACGCCTTCCGGGCGGCACTGCTCGCCCGCCAGACCGGCGTCAACGGCCACGTCTTCGGCTCTCCCACCGCCCGGTACTACTGGCCGAGCGCCACCATCCGCGAGTTCGCCGCGATCTTCCTGTCCCACAAGCTGGTCAACTTCGGGATCTGCGGCTTCATCGCCCTCTGCGGAGTGCTCGCGGCCCTGTGAGCCGCCCCGGGACTCCCACCCGGGCGGGCCCCGGTCGCTCGGGCGGCCGGGGCCGGTTCTTTTCCATCCGTCATCGGCTTGTGGCGGTGGTCCCCGGGTTCGCCCCGGAACACCGCCGTCCCCGACGTCACCTCGCCTCAAGTGCGTTCCGGTGCGGGGCAGGTACGGCCTTCGGCGCTCCGCACGACGCGCGGCCGGGTCGCAGGACCACGGCGCGGGGAGCGGGGCGCGGGCCGCGGGCAGTAGGACCATGGCTGCCTGCGCCATGCCCGGGCGGTGGACCCCGGATGACCGTCACATGGCACCGGGCCCGCGGGCGCGCCACGCTGCACGGGACCGGCCCCCACTCCTCCCCCACGTTGGAGTCCCCATGCCACTGCGCCCCAACGCCGCGGCGCTGCTCACCACCGTCGCTCTCGCGCTCGGCGCCGCCGCGCCCTCCGCAGCCGTCGCCTCCCCCGCCGCACCCATCCCACCCACCACGGCCTCCGCCGCATCCTCCGTGGCGGCGGCCACGAGTGGCAGCTTCCAGCAGGTCACCGGGTTCGGCACCAACCCGGGCAACCTCGCGATGTACACCTACACCCCCGCCGGCTTGCCCGGCGGCGCGCCCCTGGTGGTCGCGCTGCACGGCTGCGTCCAGAGCGCCACCGACTACTACCGCAACTCGGGCTGGACCAAGTTCGCCGACCAGTACGGCTTCGCGGTGGTGTTCCCGCAGACCAGCAGTGTCAACAACAGCCTCTCCTGCTTCAGCTGGTTCGACGCGAGCCGGGCCGCCCGGGGCGTCGGCGAGGCCAGGTCGGTGGTCGAGATGGTCGCCAAGGCCGAGTCCCTGTACGGCTCGGACGCCCACCGGGTGTTCGTCACCGGTCTCTCGGCGGGCGGCGGGATGGCCGCCGACCTGTTGGCGGACTACCCCGACGTGTTCGCCGGCGGGGCGATCGACTCCGGGCTGCCCGCGCACTGCGCCACCACCCAGGCCGCCGCCTCCGGCTGCCAGAACTCCGACCAGGGGCTCACTCCGGCCCAGTGGGGCGACAAGGTCCGGTCCGCGTACCCGGGTTACGCCGGGCCGTGGCCCAGGGTGGCGATCTGGCAGGGCACCGCCGACACCGTGGTCAGGCCGGTGAACGCGGCCGAGCTGCGGGATCAGTGGACGAACGTCCAGGGCCTCGGCCGTCAGCCGACCGGCACCCGGAGCCTGCCCGGCGGCACCACCCAGGAGCTCTACGCCGATGCGAACGGAAGGCCCGCGGTGGCCGTGTTCACGATCAGCGGGATGGGCCACGGCCTGGCCGTCGACCCGGGCTCCGCGGCCGACCAGTGCGGGGCGACCGGCGCCTACTTCCTCGACACGATCTGCTCCGGCTACTACACCGCGCAGTTCTGGGGGCTGGACGGCGGCTCCGGCCCCACCGACCCCGGGTTGCCCGCCCCGACCGGGCTGACCGCGACCGCGGCCGCCGGGTCGGTCGCCCTCGGCTGGCAGTCCGTCAGCGGCGCCTCCTCGTACCAGGTCTTCCGCGATGACACCCCGGTGGGCAGCACGACCGGCACGGCCTTCACCGACACCGGACTCGCGGCCGGCACCACGTACCGCTACACCGTGGCGGCAGTCGACGGGTCGGGCGCCGCCGGCCCCCGGTCGGTGGCGGTGACGGCGACCACTCCGGGCGGGGGCACCCCCCAGTGCTTCACCGCCAGCAACTACGCGCACGTCTCGGCGGGCCGTGCGACCCAGACCGGCGGCCAGACCTACGCGCTCGGCTCGGGCCAGAGCATGGGGCTCTGGAACACCTTCGTCACCCACACCCTGAAGCAGACCGGACCGGGCTACTACGTGCTCGCCGACGGCCAGTGCTGAGCGGAGGGCCGCTGCCGAGCGGACCACCGCTGCCGAGCGGACGGCGGCCACCGCGCCACCGGGTGACGCCGCGAACGCCCGCGCCGCCGCGCCCGCCGTCCGGCTCATCCCGCCCCCACCTCCACCCCCGCCTCCGCCCGTAGCCCGGCGAACAGGTCGGTCTCGATCGCGCCCTCCCCGGCCGCCGCACCCACCACCGGCACCAGGCTCCGGGCCAGGTGGTAGTCCTCGGTCGGCCAGACCTCGCGCTCGATGTCCCGCGGGTGGGCCATGAAGGCCACGCCCGGCTGGACCTGGGTGGCGTGTGACAGCATCGCCGCGTCCCGTACGGCGAACTGCTCGGCGCACGCCACCCGGGTGGTGGTGGCCAGGGCCGGCGGGGTGTCGGGCCAGCCGGCGAGCAGCTCGCCCATCCCCGAGGGGACGCCCCGTTCCGTCATGGCCTCGTGCAGGGCCCGGAACCAGGCCCGGGAGAGCGCCAGGTGGTAGTACAGCTTGGACACCTGCCAGGGCTCGCCCGGACCGGGATCGTGCTCCGGGTCGGCGGCGGCTTCGACGGCCGCCACCGTGACCCGGTGGGTCATCACGTGGTCCGGGTGCGGGTAGCCGCCGGTCTCGTCGTAGGTGATCACCACCTGCGGGCGGAACTCCCGGATCAGTGCGACCAGCGGCGCCGCCGCGAGCTCCACCGGCCGGGCGGCGAAGCAGCCCTCGGGAAGGGGTTCGTCCGGGCCGGGCATCCCGGAGTCGACGAAGCCGAGGAACCGCTGGCGCACACCGAGGATCTCCCGGGCGGCCGCCATCTCCTCGCGCCGGACGCGGGCGATGTCGGCCCGGACCTCGGGCCGGTCCATGGCCGGGTTGAGCACCGAGCCGCGCTCGCCTCCCGTGCAGGTGGCGACCAGGACGTCCACGCCCTCGGCCGCGTACCGGGCGAGGGTGGCCGCACCCTTGCTGGACTCGTCGTCGGGGTGCGCGTGGACGCTGAGCAGGCGAAGGCCGTCGGGGTGACGGATGGACACGGGTGCCTCCAGGTCTGGGTGGTCGGGAACCGGCCGGTGGTCAGCCGGACCGGCGGGTGTTCGGGTAGAGCAGCGCCGGAGCGATGGCGAGCGCGGACAGGGCCAGCACCCACCAGAAGGTCTCGCCGAAGGCCGCACCCGGCCGGCCCGGGTGCCCGTCCTGCGCCTGCTGGAGCGCCAGCGTCAGCACCGCCGTGCCGAGCGCCCCGCCCACCCGGTTCAGCACGTTGACCGCACCCGCCGCCGCCGGCACCTGGTCCTTCTCGACGCTCCCGTACACCACTGCCAGGCCGGGGATCGCGATCATCCCCATGCCCGCGCCGCGCAGTGCCAGCGAGCCGGCGATCAGCCAGGCGGCCGGTTCGGAGCCGCTGCCCAGCTGGGTGAACGCGATCGTGCCGACCAGGGAGCAGCCGATGCCGATCATGATCAGCGGACGCGGCGCGATGCGGTCGGTCATCCGGGCGGCCAGCATGGCGGTGACCGCCGTGCCGAGGGCCTGCGGCGCCAGCAGCAGACCGGCCTCCACCGCGCCGGCGTGCTTCACCTGCTGGTAGTAGAGCGGCACCAGGAACATCGAGCTGTAGAGCGCGGCGCCCTGCAGGAAGCTGTTCGCCGTCGCCACGCTGAAGCCTCGCCGGGCGAACAGCCGCAGGTCGATCAGCGGCGTCCGGACGCCCCCGCGCCCCACCCGCAGCGCGTACCAGCCGTAGGCCGCCACCAGCACCGCGCCCGCCGCCAGAGCGACCCAGCCGGCCGTTGCGCCGTCACCGATCGTCGCGAGCCCGTAGACCAGCCCGGTCAGGCCGGGCGAGAGCAGCACCAGACCGGTCACGTCCAGCCGGGGCTTCGGTGCGTCCGACGTCTCGTCGGACGGCAGCCAGCGGGCGGCGAGCAGCAGGATCACCAGCCCGACCGGCACGTTCAGCAGGAACATCCAGCGCCAGTCGAAGTGCTCCAGCACCAGCCCGCCGAGGATCGGCCCCAGGACCGGGGCCAGGCTGATCGGAAGCATCAGCGTGCCCATCACCCGCCCGACCCTGGACGGCCCGGCCGCTTGTATGATGATCGCCTGGCCGAGCGGTTGAATCATCCCGCCGCCGATCCCCTGCAGCACCCGGAAGGCGATCAGACTGCCCGTCGACCAGGCCAGGCCGCACAGCGCCGATCCGAGCACGAACAGGACGACCGAGGCGAGCCACGCCCGCCGCCCCCCGAAGCGGCCGGCGGCCCAACCCGAGAGCGGCATGGTCAGCGAGATCGCCAGCAGGTACCCCGTGGCCACCCACTGCATCTCCGCGATCGAGCCGTGCAGATCGCGCCCGACGGAGTCGATGCCGACGTTGACGATCGTGCTGTCCAGCAGCGCGAGCACCGGCCCCAGCGCGAGCACCCCGCCCATCTTCCACAGGCCCGGCGGAATCGGCTCCGGCTCCCCCTCCCGGACTCCTCCCGGCCGGCCCTTCGCAGCAACGGATGCGGTCATGCGCCCTCCCCTGGTCGCCCTTGGGCGAGTCGCCCCCGAACCCGCGTGCCGCCACTTCGACGCTCACCCGGCACACTCTCGGACGCCCACCCGGGCAGCCGCTCCGGCCACCCCGGGAAGAACTTAGGACGGACCCATCGATTAGGTCAAATCTAATTCCTGTACTCGACCCAGACTCCTGCGCTAGGCTCCCGGCATGACCGAGACCGGGACGACTCCGAACCTGCGCGAGCTCAACAAGCGCCGCACCCGTGAGGCGATCTCGCACGCCGCGACCAGGCTCTTCATCGAGCGGGGCTTCGACCGCACGACCATCGCCGAGGTCGCGGCCGCCGCGGGCGTCGCCAAGATGACCGTCACCAACCACTTCCCGCGCAAGGAGGACCTCTTCTTCGACCTGCACGAGGAACTCGTCGTCCGGCTCGCCGCAACGGTCTCCGAGCGCGCACCGGGCGAGTCCGCGCTCGCCGCGCTACGCCGCGACTGCCTCGCCGGGCTCGACCGGCACGACGCCCGGCTCGGCTTCTCCGGCCCGGAGTTCGCCCGCACCGTGTTCGACAGCCCCGCCCTGGGCGCCCGGCTGCGCGAGTTGCACGAGCAGAGCGAGACGGCACTCGCCGAGGCGCTGGCCGAGGCGGTGCACGAGAGACCCGTCGGCTTCGAATGCCGGGTCGCCGCCGCGCTGCTCGCCGCCGTGGACCGTGCGGTGTTCGCCGAGGTGTTCCGCCGCACCCTGGCCGGCGAGGAGCAGGCGGCGATCGCCGCCGCGGTCCGCCCCTCGGCCCTCCGGGCCTACGACCGCCTGGAGAGCCCCCTCGGGAACTTCGCCGTCCGGGACGCCTGAGCAGGGTCGGGACTGGCGCGGTGGCTGACGCTCCGTTTCCAGTCCCCGCCGCTTCACACCGTGCATGCAGTTCGACCGCTGCACCCACCACGGCGACCGGATCGCCCGGAGCCCGGACAGCCCCCTCGACCTGGAGTCCCTGGCGTTTCGTGCCGCGGCTGCCCCGGCCGTGTCATGGCGATCGAGGCGGTCCGGGACGGCGACACCGTCCACGACGCCCCTCGCGCCAGGAGAGATACGCCTTCAGCACGGGCGGATCGTCCCAGTCCGCAGTGAGTGGCTGTGTTCCAAGGTCCTAGCGATGCTTGCCGAGGCCAGAAATCGAACAGGCGGATCGGCGCTGTGAGGAGGAGGTTGGATGGCCGTGGCGGCGGCAGCCGTGGATGGTCCGTAGATCCGGCGCCGTCCGAACGCCGGGCAGGACCACGATTCCCTTCGCATCCTTCGGCCGACCGACCGTCTTGACCGTCAGGTTCAGGTACGCCTTCGCCCAGCCGACCAGCCGACCAGCTGTCCCGCGCAGGCGGGGTCGGCCCGGACGATCGTGATCTCCGGGTGCATCAGCCGCAGCCGGAACAGGACTTCCTTCGCGGCGTCGCGGTCGGTGACGTCGGCGGGGGTGACCATGACGAACAGTGGCAAGCCCTTGCGGCGGAGGCCGGCCGGCACACCCGCCGGTTCAGCCCTGGAGGGAGGCGAGCCAGGCGGTCAGCAGGCGGTTGACCTCCTCGGGACGCTCCTGCTGGATCCAGTGCCCGCAGCCGTCCAGGATGTGGGTGGAGGCCAGGGCGGGGAGGGTGACCGGGTAGGCGTCGATCGCGTCGGCCATCCAGGTCGTGGAAGCGTCCAGGGCGCCGCCGATGAACAGGGACGGCTGCTTGATCGGGGCTCCGCCGTACTGGGCGAGGTCCTCCCAGTCGCGGTCCATGTTGCGGTAGCGGTTGAGGGCCCCGGTCATGCCGGTGCGCTCGAACTCCCCGGCGTACACGTCGAGGTCGTCCTCGGTCAGCCAGGCGGGCAGCTTGCCGCTGGGGAAGCGGTCGCGCAGCCGGCCGCCGGTGCGGGTCACGAAGTGCGGGTCGGGCTCGCCCTGGGCGGGCATGGTGTCGGCGGACATGGCCGCGTAGAAGCCCGCGAGCCAGCCCCGGAGGTCGGGCTCCATCTCTGCTTCGGCCTGGCCGGGCTCCTGGAAGTACGAGACGTAGAACTCCTGGTCGCCGCCCATCTGCGCGAAGACGTCGGTGGGGCGGGGGCCGCCGGGCGGCGCGTAGGGGACGCTCAGCAGTGCGACGGCGCGGAAGACCTCGGGGTGGAGCAGGGCGGAGGCCGCCGCGATGCTGGAGCCCCAGTCGTGCCCGACGACCACCGCCGTCTCCTCGCCCAGGGCGCGGACCAGGGCGACGTTGTCCTCCACGAGGTCGAGCATCCGGTAGGCGTCCGTCGCGGCCGGCTTGGAGGAGCGGCCGTAGCCGCGCACGTCGAGCGCCACGGCCCGGTATCCCGCCGCGGCGAGGGCCGGGAGTTGGCGGCGCCAGGAGTACCAGGACTCGGGGAAGCCGTGGACGAGCAGGACCAGCGGTCCGGTGCCCTGCTCGACCAGGTGCAGGCGCCCGGCGGGTGCCTCGATGGTGCGGTGGCGCAGGTCGGCGGACGGTGCGGGCTGGTGCATCGCTTCTCCTCGGTTCACGGGCGGCCGCGGTTACCCACCGATCATGCGGCGCGGCGGCCGCGCGACGCGAACACCCTTGCCATCGTGGCAAACTGGCAGGACAGGGCGGTGGAGGCGGCACGGCCGCAGGGAGCGGGGCGACGGTGACGGTGACGGACGACGGCACAGCCGACACGCTGGCGGCCATGGGCCCCCGGCTGCGGACCGCGCGCGAGCAGCACGGTGCCACACTCACCGGCGTCAGCCGCGCGACCGGCATCTCGCTGAGCACGCTGTCGCGGATCGAGACCGGCCGGCGCAAGCCGACCCTGGAGGTGCTGCTGCAGCTCGCGAAGGCGTACGACGTCTCCCTGGACGAGCTGGCCGGCACCGCACCCGCCGCGGCGGCCGGACCGCGCACCCCCGTGCCGCAGCGTTCCGGCAACGACAAGACGGTGCTACCGCTGACCCGGTACGTCGGAGGCCTGCACGCCCACAAGCACGTCCTGCCCGCCGTCGACGCGCCGCCGGCGCGGCCGCGGCAGGTCTCCCACGACGGGTACGAATGGCTGTGCGTCCTGTACGGGCGGCTGTGGCTGGCGCTCGGCGAGCAGGACCTCGTGCTGAGCGCCGGGGACGTGGCCGAGTTCGACACCCGCACCGCCCACGGAGTCGCGAACGCCGGACCCGGCGGACCGGTCGAATACCTGATCATGTTCGGGCCGCAGGGAGAGCGCCTACGACCGCGCACCCCAGCCCCCGACCGCGGGGTCCGGTAGTGCGGAGCACAGCGTCCAGGCCCCCGCGCCGGCGCCTGCGGCTTCACGCCTCGGCGGCGTCCGGATCACGCGGTGTTCGCAGGCCGCCGGGCAGGGCAGGGAGCTGGAAGGAGTACCGGCCGAGCATGTTGACGTGGTGCCGCACGAACGGTGAGAGGCGAGCCACGTCCTCGTCACGCCGGTGGCCGAGCTCGTCGGCGAGGCTGAGATTCTCCCCCGAAGGCCAGGCTGTCGGCGCGGCGGCGGACCCGTCGCCGTCAGTGGTCGTTCCTGGACTCCGACCCATGGGACTTTCGATATCGGTGGGACTCCTCTACGACCAGGCTCGCAACGACGCGGAAGGCCTCGACCGTCACCGCTCTGCCTTCGCCCGCCTCGGCCAGGCGCTCATGGAGGAGGGAATCGGCCGGCACGAGCTCCGACGGGCGGTTCCCACCGCACACACCCACCGCACACCCGCCGAACACCCACAGAGACGGAGTCCGGGCGCCGGCCCCCCGATGGTGGTCGGCGTCCTCGGTGTCCGACTGTCGGCGGTGCAGCTGCTGGACGGACTTGAGGTCGCGCATCCTGTCGGCGGCGCCCGGCAGGTGCACTACTCAGGGGCGGGGACGGGGCCGCCGGGTCGGAATCGCTCCACCCCGACAATGTGCCGCACCTTGACCGGGCGCACGATCACCGCGACCCGCTGCTCACCCGGCATGGTCCACTCGTAGCGCTCCACGCCCAGGTATTTGCGGGCCAGCCGGTCCATCCGCTCGTGCGCTTCCTCACCCTCGATGAAGCGGGCCACCACGCCGCTGATCTGCACGCGGTCGAAGGGGTCGGTGGCGTCCGCGTGCGAGAGATAGACGCGCGGGTCGCGACGCAGGTTCTCTTCCTTCACCCGCCCCACCGAGGTGTTGAACGTCAGTTCCCCCTCTCCCTCCAGATCCACCCACATCAGGCTGACCTGCGGTGCTCCGTCGGCGAACACGGTGCCGACGTACCAGATGTTGGGTGCCTGCAACCGAGCGCGGACGGCTTCGTCGAATGTCGCGGTCATCCCGGGAGGCTACCAACCACGAAGGGTGCCGTTCGCGTATGCGAGTGAAGCTGCTGATGAAGCCGTGAGGGTCTGTTCCGCCGGTCGGGGGTGGGGCAGAGGCGTTCGTGCTGGCGGCCTCGGCGGCGAGGCGAATCCTCAGCGGTTCGTTCAGGCGGCTGAAGTGGCAGAACGCCAGGTGAGCAAGGTCGACAGCCCTGCAGGCCAAGATTGCCGACCGCAAGACCCACAGGTCGACTCACCCGGAGACGATCAGTAGGAACGTTGGATCACATCTCGCGCCGGTTGTTCGTCCAGGAGAGAGGATCAGTGTGCTCTCACATCATGATCTTCCTCGGCCGCAGCCGCAGATCATTTTGAAACCGTCAGTCACTGGGGTTTTCGTTCGGCTGCCGGGCAGTGACAGGTAGTGATCCCTGAACGGGTGCGGTAGGAGGCCGCTGCCCTGTTCGAGGCAGGCGAGAGCACCTCGGTGACGCCGCCGAACGCCCGCGCCTGGGGCCGGCGCGGGCACGCACCCCTCGTCCGTGTCCGGGGACGCTCCCGCCGTCGGATCCCGGTGGCCGCGCCGTGCTGTTACGAGCCCGGCGAGGAGAGCAGGGTGATCTACCGGCCCCGCTTCCACCATCCGCTCAAGGGAGCCCGCAAGAGCTTCGCCTGGACCGACTACCGCGACCTTGCCGTCCGCGCGCACATTCAGGTGGGCGGCCCCGGGGAGGAAAACGCATCACGGCTCCGTGCAGAGGTGTTCCGGACTCGGCTGCGGCCTCCTTGGACGCCTGGATACGGCGGCCCACAGCCAGGATCGGGCCGGCGGGCTCGAAGAGCGGTGAGGTCTGCTTCTCGTCCACGGCACCGGCGTTGGACGGTGCTCGTCCGGTCAGCCCAGCGATGCGCTCGCCGCGCGCAGTTCGTCCAGGGCCGCCAGGGTGTACCCGGCGAGCTCGCCCTCGGCGCCGCGGTCGTCCTCGGCCCATTCGGCGTACCCCCGCTTGAAGGCGAGGACGCCCAGCTCGCCCGCGAGGGCCGCGGTCGGGTCGGGTACGCCGCGGGCGACCAGGGCGGCTGTCATCGCGGCCGCGAGGCTGACGGTCTTGAGGGCGTCACGCTCTTGCAGCTCGGCGCTGGCGGCGACGGCCGCCTTCAGGCGGGGGGCGAGCTCGCGACTCCCGGGGCCCATCGCGGTCGAGGCGCGTTCGAGACCGGCGGCGACCGCCTCGAGCGGGCTGGCGTCACCGGGCGCGTCGGCGATCCCCTCGGCCAGCAGCCGGCTCAGCGTCTCCTGCCCGGCGACCAGCAGCTCGCGCTTGTCGGGGAAGTGCCGGAAGAAGGTGCTCTTGGTGACCCCGGCACGCTCGGCGATCTGCGCGACCGTCGTGGCGTCGTACCCCTGCTCCGTGAACAGGTCGACCGCGGCCACGACGAGGCGTTCACGCGCACCTGGTTCCCATCGACCCATGGGGTTCAGCATACGTGATGGGACTCTTGTCCCATCACTCTGCTACGGTGATGGGACAAGAGTCCCATCACTTCTGGGAGGGTTCCATGCGCGTCTTCGTCACCGGCGGCACCGGCCTGATCGGTTCCGCCGTCGTCGCCGAACTCCTCGGCAACGGCCACACCGTCCTCGCACTCGCCCGCTCCGACGCCTCCGCACAGGCAGCCGAGGCAGCCGGCGCCGAACCGCTACGGGGAGGCCTCGCCGACCTGAACGTCCTGCGCTCCGGTGCCGCCCGGGCCGACGGGGTGATCCACCTGGCCTTCGGCAACGACTTCAGCAGCCCCGAGGCCCTCGCCCGGAACGTCGCCGAGGAGACCGCCGCCCTCACCGCCCTCGGCGAGGAACTCGTCGGCAGCGACCGCCCCCTGGTCACCGTCTCGGGAACGCCCTGGGTGCCGGGCCGTGCCTCCACCGAGGCCGACCCGGTGCCGACCGACGGGCCGGTCGGCGGCCGCGGTCGCACGGTCACGGCGATCCTGGGCCTGGCCTCGCGCGGGGTCCGCAGCACGTCCGTACGCCTGCCGCGCACGGTTCACAACGAGGGCGCGGGCGGGTTCGCCGGCCTGCTGACCGACATCGCACGCCGAAGCGGGATCTCCGGCTACCCCGGCGACGGCACCCAGCGCTGGCCCGCGGTCCACGCGCTCGACGCGGCCGTTCTGTTCCGGCTCGCCCTGGAGCAGGCGCCGGCCGGTACCGCCTGGCACGCCGTGGCCGACGAGGGGGACCGGGTACGGGACATCGCGGCCGTCATCGGCCGACGGCTGGGCCTGCCGGTCGAGTCGGTGCCGGAGGAGACCTACGGCCCGCTCGGCCCGATCTTCAGGGCCGACCAGCCCTCGTCCAGCACCCGCACCCGGCAGGCGCTCGGCTGGGAGCCGAGGCACCCCGGCCTCCTGGAGGACCTGGAGACGATCCAGCCCTGACCGGCGACCGACCGTCCCGTCGCAGCGACATCTCGGATCCGCGCATCCGCGCATCCCGCGGTCGGCGCGCTCCGGCTCCCGACCCGCTCCCCCGCACCGGCGCCGACGACCAGGCCGTCGGCGCCGGTCCGCCACCCGCAGGGAAGCGACACCTCTCGCACCACCCCCGCCGATGCGGCAACTCACGTCCACAACAAGCAGGAGGTTCCATCATGGTGGCAGTCGTCTTCGGCGCCCGCGGCAACGTCGGTCGTCATGTGGCCGGTGGCCTGATGGCCGCCGGTGAGCAGGTCAGAGCGGTCAGCAGGACCCCGGCCGCGGGCTCGACGCCCGGGTGCGAAGCAGTCGTCGCCGACCTTGAGCGCCCCGAGACGCTCCCCGCAGCGCTCGACGGTGCCGACAAGGTGTTCCTGTACGGAATGCTCGACCCCCGGAAGCCCTACGACATCGAGAAGGTCACCGCTGCTGCCGCAGCCGCGGGGATCCGGCAGGTGGTCCTGCTCTCGTCGGTGTCCGTCGTCCTGGACCCCGACGCCGACCACCCGGTCACCCGCCTGAACCGCACGATCGAGCAGGCCGTCCAACGGTCCGGCATGGACTGGACGTTCCTCAGGCCGGGGACGTTCGCGACCAACACCCGCACCTGGTGGGCCGAATCGATCCGCACCGACAACGTCGTCCGCCTTCCCCGTCCGCTCGCACAGTCGGCACCGGTGCACGAGAAGGACATCGCGGCGCTGGCGGTGACCGCCCTGACCGAACCGGGCCATTCGCACCAGGCCTACACCGTCCACGGGGCAGAGTCCCTGACCCTGCAACGCCAGGTCGAGCACATCGGCGAGGCCATCGGCCGTCACATCCGGATCGAGCACATCTCCGACGAGCAGGCCCGCGCGGAAATCGCCAGAACCATGCATCCGGTCGTGGCCGAGGCGATCGTGAGTCAGTGGGCCGCCACCGACGGCGTCGCGGCCGCGACCTCCGCCATCGCCGAAAAGATCACCGGCGCTCCGGCACACACCTACGCCCAGTGGGCCGTCGACCACGCCGACGACTTCCGCTGAGCCTGTCGTGCCGACCGGCCGTGCGGTGCGACCCGACTGCTCGGCACTCCGGATTCCGCCGCCCCGGCCAGTACCCCCATGTTGGGTGGTCGGCAGCACCAGCTGCCGACCACCCCGCAGCCGCGCTGCTATATTGAACACGTTCAAACTTGATGGGCGGGACCCGCCCCGGGATCCGCTCCGAACTCGGCCAGGGGGACACGTGGCACCAGGAAACGGTGTGGATGTGGCGTCGCGCGCAGTGATCACTGTGCTCACAACCTGGGTGACACTGGTCGCGCTCCTTTTCCTGCCGACGCTGCTGCCGAATCGATGGCAGTACTACATCTACTCGCCCGCCAGCGTCGCACTGTGGATGCTGTCCATGCTCGTCGGTCCGGCCCTGGCATGTGCCGGCAACCGGCAATGGATCCGCCACGGCGCATGGAGAACCGCAGCCGGCGGAAGCCGGCCCTGACCGAGCGGATCCGCCGCCGTACGCCTTCGACCACCCGATGGACGCCGCCGTCCTCGTCGACGAGCTGCGCGAGCAGATGACCACCGAGCCGACCCTGCTGAACAACCGGATGCCCAAGCTCGTCGTGGAGTTCGACGAGCACGACGGTGACCAGCCGTAGGAACGCGTCGTCGTTCGGGAAGACCTGGACGACCTCGGTGCGGCGTCCGATGCATCCGCCCGGTCGGCCCCGCACGAGCGGGGACAGCTCCGGCACCTCCGCCCACGGGAGGCCGCAAAAAAACTCCGCGCACGAACGCGCGCTCAGCCAGCACAATGGGGCCGCACCGCAACAACGGACGAAAGGACCCGGACGGCCGTGCTCAACCCGATCGCCGCGCCGGACGCACTGTCAGCCGCGGCGGAACCCCTCCTGGACCTGCTCCAGGACTGCAACCACGAGCCGTTCATCGAGCTGCTTCACGTGGTTCCCGTGACCGGGATGACACCCGGTACTGACCGGATGCAGGGTCTCGCTCAGGCCGTCCACGACGCCGGCGGCTGGGGCAGCGGATACCAGGTGGGAGCACCGATACTCCCGCTCGCCTCCCCCCGGGCCTGGCGGGACATTCTCCATCGGCAGGTGACCAAGGGGTTCATGCAGCCCCCCAAAACGGAGTTCGTGCCCAACCCGCGCACGCCCGATGAGATCCGGCAGGCCGGCGAACTCGCCGATGGCCTCGCCGACCTCATCGAGGCACACCTGGGTCCCGTCCGAAGCTGCGGCGATGTCGGAGGTCCGCACTCCTACTGCATATGGTGGCGCAACCTGTTGTTGGTCACCGACAGTTGGGCCACCATCCTGCATCTCGCAATCAGCGACTGACCAACCAGCTCTCCGTCACCGGCAACCCTCCGGCTTCCTGGGGTCGTGTCCTGCGGAGTGGCGTAGCGGATCAACCCGGGGCGGTGTTCATGGTGTTGGGCGGCTCGGGGGCGTGTTCGGGGAACTCGGCGGGATTGACAACCGGGTTGTCTCGCCGTCGACCGGCCGGACGGTGAAACCACTGCCCTCCCGACAACCGCCGGCCGTATCTGCGGCCCCACGCCGCTCCGACGCCCGGCACCGTGATGGTGCCGGGCGTCGACGTGTCTGCGAGACAAGGTCAGGAGCACGCAGCTGAGATCACCCGGCTGGAGGACCGGCCCGGAACAGCCGAGGCCATGCCGGACTCGGCCTTCGGTCACCGGGCGACCACGCGCGAGCGCGTCTCAGCGCCACTTCTGCGTGGCGGACCAGTTGCACTGCCACTGGTTCGCGGTCGCACCGTTGTGAGTGGCGTCGTTCCAGATCTCCAGACACTTGCCCGAGTTCCTGTTGCTGATTTCGCCAGTGGAGGTCAAGAGCCACTGCTGGGTTGGTGATCCGTTGCAGTCCCACTGGCCGGCAAAGGCGCCGTTGTCGGTGGCGTCGCCCCAGATCTCCAAGCACTTGCCCGAGTTCACATTGACGATGGCGGCCCAGGCACCGTTGAGGTACACCTGCCATTGCTGGGTTGCCGATCCGTTGCAGTCCCACTGGCCGGCACGGGCGCCGTTGTTGGTGGCGTCGTTCCAGATCTCCAAGCACTTACCGGAGTTCACGTTGACGAAGGTTCGTGAACCCGCCGACAGCGAATGCACGGTAGCGGCGTCGGCGGATGGTGCGGCCGCGAAGCCTGTGGTGACCACGATTCCGGCGACAAGTGCCGCTGTTCCCTGACCGATCCGAAGCCTCATTGGCTCTCCTCATGGGTGGGGTGGCATCCCGTGCCTACCCGGCCGATGGCCGGGGAATCGATGGGGTGGGCGAATGGCGGGAAAGCACGGGAGTCGTGTCGGATGTCGACCCCGCCGATGCCTGCGCCCGCCCGGCGTCCGGAGGCCTCCCGGGCGGCGAGCCGCGCCTCGCTTCTCCCGAAGGACTGCGTCGGCAACCCTCGGGAGCCGGGTAGATCTCAGGACCCTGGGCGCTCACGGCATCGCAGGACGGCGGCAGGGGCCGGTGCGGTGGTGGCGGAGTGCTGCGGCGAGCGGGCCCGGGTCGACGGTGGGGGTGCGCCCGAAGTCCGGGTTCGCGGCTGGTCGGGAGTCCGGCCAGGGCCTCGCGGATGGTGGAGCACAGGCCGTGGGTGGGCTGGACGCTGTCGTAGGCGGCCAGGGCCGCTGTCCGGACGTCGATGTGGTCGGCGAACGGGCGGGCCTGGCCGTGCCAGTGTCGTGCCCCCTGGTTGAACGCCCTCGTTCCGGGCGAAGTCCGCGAGAAATTTCTTCGAACCGACCTGTCAACCCCCCGGGGGGATGGACGTCTATCAGGGTGAGAGGCGGGGAGAGCGAGCCGGCGGAGCCGGGGGGCTCGGGCCGGCTCCTCGGGGCGCGACATCGGGCGCCCGTTCATCCGATCACCATCACCTTCATCACCACGTGTCCTTGGGGGGACTGTCACATGAACGCGTCCGTTATCGCCCGTATTGCGAAGATCGTCCCGCTGGCCGTCGGTGTCGCCGCCTGCGGCCCGACGAACGGCGCAGCGTCCGTCGCCGCCCCCGCCCCCCTCCACTCCGGCCGTCACCTCCTCGGCCACCCCCGCGCGGGCGCCGTCCCGACCACCCCCGCCCCGGCCGCACCGACCACCGAGACGGCCCCGCCCGCCGCCGCAGCCGCCAGGACCGACGTCAAGGCCGCCGCGAAGGCCCCGGCCAAGCCGGCGCCCGCCAAGCCCGGTGGCATCGGCATCACCTTCAACGGCCTGCGCGAGGGTCAGAAGATCCAGGTGGGCGACAAGGTCTCGTTTTCGGTGACCTGGAAGAACAACGACGCCTCGGGCACCCGCGCGGTGGCGCCGGTGGTGGCCACCCAGCAGTACGAGGGCGCGCAGTGCCGGCAGATGCTCTCGATGGCGCGGGGCACGCTGGAGCGCAAGGACGCCACCGGCTGGAAGGCCATGCCCTCGCTCAGCCAGGGCGGCGACATGGACTACGCGGGCACCGGCAACGACGCGGCCTTCACGCTGGCCGCGGGCGAGAGCCGGACCGTCGAGTACCGGATGGTGCTCGACGCGGGCAACCAGCCGGGCCGGCTGTTCGTCGAGGCGGACGCCGTGACGCCGTCCACCTACAAGGTGCTGACGAAGGGCGTGGTGGCCACGGCGGTCGTCGACTCCCACCGTCCGGTGGTGAAGTCGGTGTCCAAGCCGACCCCGCTCGTCGTCGGCAAGACCCCGACCGAGTTCTCCTTCAAGGTCTCCTCGCCCGACGGACCGAAGCTGCTGCGCCCGACGGTGAACCTCTCCCTGCCCGCCGGCAAGGGCCTGACCGGGGAGGACGTCACGATCGAGGCGAAGGTCGGCGGCGAGTGGAAGTCCTTCGAGGCGGTCGAGGACTGCAACGGGCGGATCGGGGTGGCGCCGGCCCAGCTGACGGGCGTGATGCCGGGCAACCCGGCCGAGTACACCTTCCGGGTCGGCCTGAAGCGGACCGTCGGCGGGCCGGTGGAGATCGAGGTCGGCTGCGCCTCGGACGGCCACTACGGCGCCCGCACCACCGTGCGGCCCATCGTCCAGCGCTGACGCGGCAGCCCGTACCGAAGGGGCAGGTACTCCCAGCTGGATGCCGGTGTGCAGCACGAACAGGATCCCGCACAGCGCTTGGCGGTCCGGCATGCGAGGCCGCCCCGGCTTCGGCTTCGGACCCGGTTCGGGCGACAACGGCTCGATCAGTTTCCACAGTTCGTCCGACACGATCCACGGACGAGACTCCCGCTTATCGGCTCCGCCTGCGCGGAGGCGGCCCGGAGAACTGACAGTTCGTCACCGATGCCGAAAGTGACCGCCTGCCCCGGTTCGGCGCGCGGACGGCACAGCATGAGGAGACTCACTGATGGAGAGCACCGTGCGGCCCCCGCCGGACCGTGACCCCGGCCCCGACCGGTCCGATCCGGTCCGCTCCGCCGCCCGAACTTCCCCATGCGGCTGCGTCGTCGCCTACAGTGAGAGCTTCTTGCGGACGGGACCGGGTGACGGCACGAGCGGGGAGGGGGCCGGAGTGGAGCGACGCGTGCGTCGGACCGCGGCGGCCGCGCTGTCCTGGGCGTTCCTCGCGGCCTGGGCCGTCTGCCAGGTCCTCCTCGGCACGGCGACGGGCGCGGCGCAGCCGGCCCTCGGTGCGCCGCCCGCCGTCGCCGCCCCGGCCGCTGTCCGGCTCGGTCCGGCGGGCGCGGAGGTCCGGCGCTTCGCGGACCGCCCCGGCTCCGATGTCGTCCAGCGGCAGTCGGCCGCCGCCGAGCCCGGTGTCCGGCTGCCCGCGCTCCCGCCGGCCGTGCTTCCGGTCGCCCGGACGGACGCCCCCCGGTTCCGGCCCGGGGTGTACGCCGCGGGTCCGCGTCAGGAGCGGGCGCCGCCGTTCGACCGCTACGACCCCCGCCACACCCGCGGTCCCCCCTCCACCCGGTCCAGCTGACGTCCCATCGCGCCCGCCGACCCGGGTGCCGCGGCCTGCCCGCGGCCCGGACGGGAGGGCTCCGGCCACCGTGCCCGGAGTGTTCCCGGCGGCGCGCCGTCCCCTCGCGTCCGCCCGTCCCGGGTGCGGCGTCCCCCGAGGACGCCCGGCTCCCGCGGACCGCCCGTGGAGTACCCATGCCTTCTCGCCGTACCGTGTTCTGGCGCGCGCTCGTCGCGCTCGCCGTCGTCGGTGTCTCGCTCTACGTCGCCCTGACCACCCCGCCCCGCCTCGGCCTCGACCTGCGCGGCGGCACCCGGATCGTCCTGGAGACCCAGGACTCGCCCACCGTCCGCGCCGACGCGGACGCCACCGACCGGACGCTGGAGGTGCTGCGCCGCCGGGTCGACGGCCTCGGCGTCGTCGAACCCTCGCTCGCCCGCGCCGGGGAGCGGCGCATCGTCGTCGAACTCCCCGGCGTCCAGGACCCCCGCGAGGCCGCCGGGGTCATCGGCCGCACCGCCCAGCTCACCTTCCACCCCGTCGT
>NZ_JBHXEM010000135.1:0-21822 GCF_042724755.1 Kitasatospora sp. NPDC127067
CACGTCGAAGCCGGACCAGTCGACCCGCCGCACGCACTCCTCGACGAACTCCGGCAGCACCCGCTCCCGCAGGTCCAGCAGGAAGTCGACGTCGCGGTCCATCGCCCGCAGGTGCTCGCCGAGATCACCCCGCAGCGCCTCCACGTAGCCGGAGGCGTCGTGCGCGTCCGCGCGGAAGGCGGCGCGGGAGAAGAGCCACTCGCCGAGCAGGAGGGTGCGGTCGTTGCACAGCACCTCGTAGAGGTCCCAACCGAGCGACGCGGCCAGGTCCAGGTTGAAGTAGAGCGACGTCGCCGGGACACCGTGCCGTCGCAGCACCGCTGTCAGCAGCCCGAGCTGGATCGAGGGACTGCGCGCGGACGTGAAGGGCATGTTGACGAGCGCGACGTGCGGTGCCGCCCCCTTCGGCCGGGGCGGCCCGACCGGCCACAGGGTCTCGTCCATCGGTTTCTCCCGCACGGCTCGTCGTGGTCACGTGGATCGACAGGCTCTGGCGGATTCCTTCACCCCGACGCCAGGCGGCGCGCCACGGATGTGGGTGGTCGACCACCCGCGGCCGGCAACGGCCGCCTCCATCGTGTGGCAACGTCTCACCACAGCCTAAGTGCGGACACCGGTCCCCGCCCGGGACGCACCCGGCTCGGCGCCCGTTCGGAGGTGGTGCGGATCGCGGATCGTGCCCGCCGCCGAGCCGGCCGGTGGCAGGCTGCGCGGTTCTGGTCCGGCAGGCGAGGAGCGATCCGGTGCGTTCCCGGTCGGCCGCGGAGTCGGGGTCCAGGCCTAACCTGGTCGCTGGTCCCGGTCGGCCCGGGCCGGCGACCCGTGTGTCGTCCAGCACAAGGAGCGCAGAGCCGTGATCGCAGCTTTTTCGGTGACCCCGCTGGGGATCGGCGAGGACGTGGGGGAGGCGGTGGCCGCCGCCGTCCGGGTGGTGCGGGAGAGCGGTCTCCCGAACCGCACGGACGCGATGTTCACCAGCATCGAGGGGGAGTGGGACGAGGTGATGCCGGTGATCAGGGCGGCGATCGAGGCGGTGAAGGCGTACGGCAACCGGGTGAGCACGGTCATCAAGATCGACGACCGGGCCGGGGTCACCGACGGCCTCACCGCCAAGGTCGCCTCGGTCGAGCGGCACCTGGCCGCCGGGGGCCCGTCGGACCGCTGAGGGCCCGTCGGGCCGTTGACGGCCGACGGACCGTCAGACAGGCTTCGCCGGAAGATGGTTGGCGACAGCCGGCCGGTCAGACCGTGGACGTCGGCCGGATCGCCGGTTCGGCCGCGGCGGCCGGCGGCCTGCGGGTGAGCAGCCGGTCCAGGGCGTACGGGCCGGAGCCGAGCATCGCGATGGCCAGGAAGGCCCAGCAGAACAGTACCGAGGCCTCGCCCCCGTTCTGCAGGGGCAGCAGGGCGCGCTCCTGGTGGACGGTGAAATAGGCGTAGGCCATCGACCCGGAGCAGAGCAGGGCGGCCACCCTGGTGCCGGCGCCGAGCAGCACCAGGGCGCCGCCGACCAGCTGGATCAGCGCGGCCCACCAGCCGGGCCACTGGCCGAGCGGGACGGTGCCGCCGCCCTTGGCGCCGCCGAGCACGCCGAACAGCGAGGCGGCGCCGTGGCAGGCGAAGAGCAGGCCGACGACGATCCGAAAGGCCGTCAGTACGACGGGTCTGGCGGCGTCGGCGGTCTGCCGGGGGTGGTTGGGGCGGTGTGCGGGCATGCGAAACGCCTCCTGTGGGGGAAGGAGGTGGATGGGAGCGGTAAGGGTAGCCTTGGTCTAGTCCACTTGGCAATGCTCCGTCAGAGATCAGGTCTGGACCAATAGTTGCTCTTTCTTGACCGCTCGGTCCAGAAACGGCTACTGTTCCCGGCATGGCGCGAACGAAGGAATTCGACCCGGACGCGGCGCTGCAGGCGGCCCTGGAGCTGTTCTGGCAGCGTGGCTACGAGGCGACGTCGATGGCCGATCTGGTCGAGCGGCTCGGCATCGCCCGGGCCAGCATCTACGCGACCTTCGGCAGCAAGCGCGAGCTGTACCTGCGGGCGCTGGAGCGCTACTGCGAGCAGAGCGACTCGGCACGGCTGCTCGACCTCTCCCGGCCCGGCCCGGCGCTGCCGGCGGTCAGGGCGCTGGTCCGCCGGTACGCCGTGACGGACGAGGAGGAGGGTCGGCGCGGCTGCTTCGTCACCAACACGGCGGTGGAGCTGGCCCCGCACGACCCGGTGGCGTCCCGCCGGGTGGAGGCGAGCCTCGACCGCCTGGAGACACTGCTCACCGCCGCCCTGGCGCGGGCCGCCGCACAGGGCGAACTGCCCGCCGGGCGGGATCCGCGGACGCTCGCCCGGATGCTGGTCGTGCTGCTCCAGGGCATCCGGGTGGTGGGCAAGACCGCCGACGGCGCGCCCCGGGCGCGGGACGCCGCCGAGCAGGCGCTGGCACTGCTGGACTGACGCCGGCCGGCCCGGGCCGGCGTCTTTTTCGGGGCTCATTCTGGATCGAACGGTCTTTATAGGGGGGAGAGTTTTACGTGGCCGTCATCACTACCGGCCGGTACGGCTTCGCGCTGCTCGGTGTCGTCCAGGCAGTGCTGATCTTCACGATCATGATCCTGACCGTGCCGCTGCCGCTGGTGGCGCGGGAGTTCGGGCTCGGCCCGTCCGGGGTGCTGCTGCTCAGCGCCGCCTACGGGCTCTCCTTCAGCTCCCTGCTGCTGCTCGGCGGCCGCTTGACGGACCGCCACGGCGGCCGCCCGGTACTCCGCGCCGGCCTGGCGCTGCTCGCCGCCGCCTCGATCGCCTGCGCCCTCGCGCCCGGCTACCCCGTCCTGCTG
The DNA here is from genome assembly GCF_042724755.1 of Kitasatospora sp. NPDC127067. Lineage (NCBI taxonomy): Bacteria > Bacillati > Actinomycetota > Actinomycetes > Kitasatosporales > Streptomycetaceae > Kitasatospora > Kitasatospora sp. NPDC127067. Next base: position 2,827 of record NZ_JBHXEM010000135.1, read on the forward strand.
GCGAGCCGCTTCGGGCAGGGCGTCGGCGCCGCCCTCACCGCCCCGGCGGCGGTCGCGGTGGTCCGGGTGCTGCACCCCGAACCGGCCGCCTACCGGCGGGCGATGGCCACCTGGGGCGGTCTGTCGGTGCTCGGCGCCACCGTCGGCAGCGTGGTCTCGGGCGCGGTCGCCGCCGCGGTCTCCTGGCGCTGGCTGTTCGCGGTGCCCGTACTGGTCGCCCTGCTCGGCCTCGTCCGTTCCGCGGCCCTGCCCGCGGCCGCCCCGGTCGGCGCCCGCCCGGCGCTGGACCTGCGCGGTGCCGCCCTCGCCACCGCCGGTGTCTGCGCGGCGAGTTACGCCCTGGTGGCCTCCACCGAACACGGCTGGCGCAGCCCCGGGACGTACGGTCCGCTGGTCGCCGGGGCGCTCCTGCTGTCGGCCTTCGCCGCCGCCGAACGCCGCACCGCCGACCCGCTGCTGCCGCCCGGCTTCCTCGCCGACCGGCGCCGGGCCACCGCGCTCGCGGCCGTCATGGCCACCGCCGCCGGCACCGCGCTCACCTTCGTCCTGCTGTCGCTCTACCTCCAGCAGCTGCGCGGCTGGAGCGCCGCGGCCACCTCCGCCGCCTTCCTGCCGTACGCGGCCGTCCTGCTGCTCTCCGGTCGGCTCGCCGGCCCGCTGAGCGCCCGGTACGGCCCGGTGGCGGTCACCGCCGGAGGCCTCGCCCTGGCCGCCGCCGGACTCGGCCTGCTGGCCGGGCTCGGCCCCGGCAGCGGCTACGCCCCCGGACTGCTGCCCGGACTGCTCCTACTGCCCGCCGGCGCCGCCGCGGCCTTCGCAGGTGCGACCGTGCTCGCCACCGGCGGGGTGCCGCCCGAGCGCACCGGACTGGCCGCGGGAGTGTTCAACACGGCCATGGAACTCGGCCCCACCGCCGGACTGGCCGCCCTGATGGCGCTCGCCGCCACCCGCCCGAGCGTGGTCGGCGGCTACGCCGCGGCCTTCGCGGCGGCCGCCGTCGGGCTGGCGCTCACCGCCGTCGCGGTCGCCGCCCTGCCCCGGACCACCAGTCCCACCAGCCCCACCGCAACCGAACACACCGACCGCATCAAGGAGTTCACCTCATGACCACGCGTTTCGCCGACAAGTCCGTCCTGGTCACCGGCGCCGGCAGTGGCATCGGCCGGGCCGTCGCGCTCGCCTTCGCCCGTGAGGGCGCCCGGGTCGCGGTCGCCGGCCGCGGCGCGGGCCCGCTCGCCGGGACCGTCGAGCTGATCGAGCGGGCCGGCGGCAAGGCGGTCGCGCTCACCGGCGACGTGACGAACGCCCAGGACGCCGCCCGGCTGGTCCGGGAGGCCGTCGAGCGGTTCGGCGGCCTGGACGTCGCCGTCAACAACGCCGGAGTGTTCGGCGCCGCCGGCCCGGTCGCCGACATCGACGAGGCGGAGTGGCAGCGGGTGATCGGCGTCAACGTCACCGGAACCCTGCTCGCCATGCAGGCGCAGATCGCCCACATGCGGGCCCACGGCGGCGGCGCGATCGTCAACGTCTCGTCCAACCTCGGTGCCCACAAGCGGATCGCGGGCGTCGGCGCCTACGCCGCCAGCAAGGCCGCGGTCACCGTGCTGACCCGGGCCGCCGCCCTCGACCACATCGCCGAGGGCGTGCGGATCAACACCGTCAGCCCCGGCGCGGTGGACACCCCGATGTCCTCCCGGCCGGGCGAGGACGCCGAGGCCAAGGCCGAGCGGATGAGGGCCGAGGTCCCGGTCGGCCGGGTCGGCGCGACGGAGGAGGTGGCCGCCGCGGTGCTGTACCTGGCCTCCGACGAGGCGGGCTACACCGTCGGCAGCGACCTGGTGCTGGACGGCGGCTCCTCCGCCTGACCCGCCCCCCGCCGGGCAGTCCATCCGCCCCTCCGCCCGGCAGCCTCCTCCGCCCGGCAGCCCCTCCGCCCGCCCGCCGGCCGGCTACTCGCCCAGCCACTCCCCGGGCAGCACCCCGCAGAGCGCGTCCAGCGCCTGCGGGGTGCGGGCGCGGGCCGCCACCCAGGCCTCCTCGGCCACCCCGACCAGCACCTCCGGGCCCTGGTACCAGCGGAAGTTGCGGCCGAGTGCGGGCAATTCCAGGAGACCGTCCGGCAGTTCGTCCTCCAATTCGAGGAAGTCGGTCAGCTCGTGCTCCTCCAGCAGCTTCTCCATCATCGCCATCGCCGCGGCCGCCGTCGAGAAGCGCTCCTCCCAGGGCTCCCACCGCTCCTGTGACTTGTCCGCCAGGTCGAGCCGGCCCACCGTCGGCGGGTCCTCCCGGTCGAGGGCGTCCAGCGGCACGCCCCAGTGCGCACAGCCCTGGTTCTCCGCCCGGTACACCAGCGCGCCGTCCAGCACGTGCAGCTCGTCCGGCGTCAGCAGCACGTCCTGGCTGCTGGTCAGGTCCGCCCGGCGGCCGAACAGCCGGTACGCCTCGCGCAGCGCCACCGGCAGCCGCAGACCCAGCCGCCGCTCGGCCGCGTCCAGCTCCGCGTCCGTGAAGCCGTCGCCCGGCCCCAGGGGCTCGCCCCAGTAGGCGGCGAAGCCCCTGACGAGCGCCCAGGCACCCGCGCGGGAGCGCACACTTTCGGCCATTGCCGCCGGGATGTCGAATTCCGTTTCGTCCACCCGCGCACCGTACGCCACCCCTCCGACAACGCGGTGAACCGCTCGACAGCCCGCCCGCCGCCGGTGCGCGGCCCCTCCGCCGCCCGTCCGGGCACGACCGGCCGGATCTGACGCGAACGCGTAATCCCGGCGACACCCGTTGATCACCACGGGGTTTCCACGCCGTCGTTCGGGCAAGACACGGTTTCGGCCGGAACCGACATCACGAAAGGCGGACGCGCGAAAGATGCCGACCGCACCGCACACCGGGCCCCTCCCGGGCCGCCGCTCCCCACGGGGAGGGCGCTGGGGCGAACACGGGCTCGCCTGGGCCTTCCTGCTGCCCTCCCTGGTGGTCTTCGTCCTCTTCATCGGCTACCCGCTGGGCCGGACCGTCTACCTCAGCGGGCACGCCAACGACCTCTTCGGCGCGCCCTCCCGCTACGTGGGGACGAAGCACTACACCGACCTGTTCGCCTCGGCCGACTTCGGCCGCACCCTGACGACCACGGCCCTGTTCACCCTGCTCACCGTGGTGCCCGGAGTGCTCGGCGCGCTGGTGCTGGTGCTGCTCCTGGAGAACCGGATCCGCGGCGTTCGTTTGCTGCGCTCGGCGTTCGCGCTGCCGTTCGCCTTCTCGGTGGCCAGCGCCTCGGTGGTCTTCGCGGTGTTCTTCAACCCCGCCAGCGGGGTGCTCAACGGCCTGCTCTCGCACGTCGGCCTCGGCCCCGTCGGCTGGCTGACCGACTCCCGGTACGCGCTGCTCTCGGTGGCCGTCACCACGGTGTGGATGAACCTCGGTTACAACGTGCTGGTGCTCTCCGCGGGCGTCGGCTCGATCCCGGGGGAGGTCCTGGAGGCGGCCCGCATCGACGGCGCCTCCGGCCTGCGGCTGGCCCGCTCGATCACCGTCCCGATGCTCGGACCGAACCTGTTCTTCCTGACCGTGGTCTCGACCGTCCACGCGCTCCAGAGCTTCGGCCAGATCCACATCCTCACCAAGGGCGGGCCGGACGGCTCCACCCGGACCCTCGTCTACTCCGTCTACGAGAAGGCCTTCGCCTACGGCTCCAGCGACTTCGGCACCGCGAGCGCCCAGGCCGTGGTGCTGCTCGTGGTCGTCCTCGCCTGCACGGCCGTCCAGTTCGGCGTCCTGGAGCGGAAGGTGCACTACGCATGACCACCCTGACCACCGAGACCGAGACCGAGACCGAGACCGGGGCGCGGGCCGAGGCGCCCCGACCGCGCGCACGTGCCCTCGCCGGGCGCTCCCCGCGCGACCTGCTCGGCCGCGCCGCCGTCCACCTGCTGCTCGCCGTCGCGGTCGTCACCGTGGCCTTCCCGGTCTACTACGCGATCGCCGGCGCCTTCATGGGTCCGTCCGAACTCTCCTCCTACCCGCCGGCCCTGGTGCCGCACTCGGTCACCGGACGGAACTTCTCCGGCGCCGTGGAGGCCATCCCGCTGGCCCGCCAGTACGCCAACTCGGCGATCGTGGCGACCGTCATCACGCTCGCCCAGCTGTTCACCTCGGTGCTCGCCGCGTACGCGTTCGTGTTCCTGCCGATGAAGGCCCGGGCCGTGGTGTTCGGGGTGTTCCTGGCCACGCTGATGGTCCCGTGGGAGGCCATCATCATCCCCAACTACCTGACGCTGTCAGGCTGGGGGCTCGGCAACACCTACTTCGGCCTGGTGCTGCCCTTCCTGGCCTCCGGCTTCGGCACCTTCATGCTGCGCCAGGCCTTCCGCCAGCTGCCCGGCGAACTGCGCGACGCGGCCCGGATCGACGGGGCCGGCCACTGGCGCTTCCTGTGGCGGATCGTCGTCCCGCTCAACAAGCCGGCCCTCGCGGCGCTGTCGATCTACGTCTTCCTGTCGGCCTGGAACCAGTACTTCTGGCCGCTGATCATCACCCGCACGGCGAACATGCAGACCCTCCAGATCGGTCTGACCTCGCTGCGCGACTCCGAGATGGCCGATCCCGGGCTGATCCTGGCCGGTGTCGTGCTCTCCCTGCTGCCCACCCTCGCCCTGGTGGTCTTCGGCCAGCGCTTCATCGTCCGCGGCCTCACCGCGGGCGCCGTCCGCTGACCGCGTGTCCCGTCCACGTCCCCCGCTTTCCCGGATAGAGAGAGAACCCTCGTGAAGAAGAGTGCGCGCGCGCTCGCGGCCCTGCTGGTGGCCGGCCTTTCCCTGACCGCCTGCAGCTCCAGCGGCTCCGGTTCCGGCTCCGGAGGCTCCTCCGACGCCGGAGCGCCCGGCGCCCAGGCGCTCGACCAGGCCTCCGGTGTCACCGCCGTGGAGTTCTGGCACTCGATGACCGGCAAGAACGCCGACGTGCTGAACGGGCTGGTCGGCCAGTTCAACGCCGCCCACCAGGGCAAGGTCGAGGTCAAGGCGCAGTTCCAGGGCAAGTACGACGAGCTGGTCACCAAGTACAAGGCCGCGGTGCAGCAGAAGGGCACCCCCGCCCTGGCACAGGTCTACGACATCGGCACCCGGTTCATGATCGACTCCAAGCAGACCGTCCCGGCCCAGGCCTTCGCCGACAAGGACGGCTACTCGCTGGACGACCTCGACGCCAACATCCGCAACTACTACTCGGTCGGCGGCAAGCTCCAGTCGATGCCGTTCAACTCCTCGATGCCGCTGCTCTACCTGAACACCGACGCCTTCAAGGAGGCCGGCCTCGACCCGGCGCAGGCGCCCAAGGACCTCAACGAGCTGGGCGAGCTGGCCAAGAAGCTGACGAAGAAGGACGCCGACGGCAAGACCGTCCGGTACGGCTTCGGCGCCGCCATCTACGGCTGGTTCGTGGAGCAGCTGCTCGCCGAGTCCGGCGCCATGTACTGCGACAACGACAACGGCCGCGGCAACAAGGCGGGCAAGGTCGTCTTCGACTCCGCCCAGGGCGCCCGGATCGTCCAGTGGTGGGCCGACCTGGTCAAGGGCGGCTACGCGGCCAACACCGGCCGCACCACCGACGACGCCCAGGCCGCGTTCAAGGCCGGCACGGTCGCGATGCACCTGGAGTCCACCGGCGTGCTGCGCGGCTACACCGAGGCCGCGAAGTTCGGCGTCGGCACCGCGGCCTTCCCCAAGGTCGACGCCGCCGACCAGGGCGGCCCGGTGATCGGCGGCGCCTCGCTGTGGATCAGCGGCCCCGGCCACTCGGACGCCGAGAAGCGCGCCGCCTGGGAGTTCGAGAAGTTCGTCTCCGCCCCCGAGCAGCAGGCCGTCTGGCACACCGGCACCGGCTACTTCCCGGTCAACACCAAGTCCCTGGACGACCCCAAGGACAAGGAGTGGGTGGCCAAGTACCCGCAGTTCCAGACCGCGATCGACCAGCTGAAGGCCACCAAGCCGACCCCGGCCACGGCCGGCTGCCTGCTCGGCGTGATGCCGCAGGCCCGCAAGGGCGTGGAGACCGCGATCGAGCAGACCATCGCGGGCACCAAGCCGGCCCAGCAGGCCCTGGCCGACGCCGCGAAGGAGCTCCAGCCGGCGATCGAGAGCTACAACAGCTCGGTCGGCTGAACCGCCCCGGTCGAACGCCGGAGAGGCCGCGGCCGAACCGCCGCGGTCGAACGCCGGAGCCGCCGCGGCTGACCATCGGAACCGCCGCGGCCGAACGCCGGCACGACGACGGCCCGCCCCGCGCACCGCGCGCAGGGCGGGCCGCCGCCGTCGGGGCCGCCGCTACGCCGTGTCCGCCTCGGAGAAGAGGAAGATCCCGGCCAGGATCAGCGCGGCCCCGCCGTACTGCCAGGCGTCGATGCGCTCGCCCAGCAGCAGCACCGCGAAGGCGAGCCCGAACACCGGGACGATGTTCAGCAGCACGCCCGCCGTGGTGACCGGGGTCCGGGTCACGGCGCGGTTGTACATCAGGAACGCGCCCGCCGGCCCGCCGCCGCAGACCCCGGCCGCGACCAGCCAGTGCAGCGGGCGGGCCCCGTCGGTGGTCAGGCCGCCGCCCAGCAGCCACTGACCGGCGATCAGCGGCACGGTGAACAGCAGGCCGAAGCCGAACTGGTAGGCCGTGGCGACCAGCGGATCGGTGTCCCGGACGATCCGTCCGGTGAGGATGGTGGCCGCCGCGGCCGCCACCGTGCCGAGCAGGACGAGGAGGTCCCCCGTACCGAGCCCGAACACGGCGTGGCTGCCGCCCAGTGCCGCGATGCCCACCGCGCCCAGCACCACGCCGCCGACGGCGCGCGGCGTGGGTGCCCGGCGGCCGACCAGCGCGGCCAGCGCGACCACGAAGCAGGCCTCCGAGCCGCGCAGGACGGAGGCCTGGGTCGCGTCGATGTGCGCCATCCCCAGCCCGATCGCCCCGTACCCCACCATCGGCTCGAACAGCCCGAGGAGGGCGAGCCGCCGCAGCTGGTCGCGCGGCGGGCGCCGGTGGCCCCGGCGGAGCAGGAGGGCCCAGGGCAGGGCGGCGGCGGTGACCAGGGAGACGGCGAGCACCGTCACGACCGGGAGCCCGCGCAGGGCGTACTTCTCCGCGGTGGTCCACAGGCCCCAGATCGCCGAGGCCCCGATCAGGGTCAGCGTTCCGCCCGGGTGGCGGACGGCGTTGCCGATCACGCCGGTCGCGGAGCTCCGGGAGCGGGTCGGGACGGCGGAGTCCGGTCGGCAACGGGGTGGGTTCGGTGACCATGGGCCGGTGGTTCCCTTCGGCGTCGGGCGGTCGGTCCTCGGTGCTCGGTCGTTTCAGTGCTCGGCGCTCGTCGGACCGGTCGGCCGGTCGGCTCCCCGGGCACTGCCGCAGGATCAGTCCGTGCTGCTCCGGGGCGGGTGGGTGTGGGTGATGCCCCAGGGGTCGGTCACGGTCCCGTCGCCGTTCAGGTAGCCCGGGCCGATCGGCACCTTGCCGTGGCCGCCGGGGATGTCGAGCACGTATGTCGGCTGGCACATGCCCGAGACCCGGCCGCGCAGCCGGCGGACGAGCGCCTGCCCCTCCGCGATGGTGGTGCGGAAGTGGCTGGTGCCGACGGCGAGGTCGCCGTGGTGCAGGTAGTACGGCTTGACCCGGTTCACGATCAGGGTGCGGAACAGGTCCTCCAGCGCCTCGGGGGTGTCGTGACCCCCTTGAGCAGCACCGTCTGGCTGACCAGCGGGATGCCGGAGCCGGCCAGCAGCCGCAGCGCGCGACGGGCGCCGGGGCCGATCTCCTGGCTGTGGTTGGTGTGCACGACGACCCAGACCGGGGTGTCCAGGGTGAGCGCCCCGACCAGTTCCTCGGTCACCCGGTCCGGATCCACCACCGGTACCCGGGTGTGGAAGCGGATCACCTTGACGTGCTCGATCGCGTCGAGCGCCGCCAGGATCGGCCGCAGCCGGCTCGGGGACATGATCAGCGGGTCGCCCCCGGTGAAGATCACCTCCCAGATCTCCGGGTGACTGCGGATGTAGTCGAGGGCGGCGGCGAGCTGGCCCTCCTTCAGCATGGAGTCGCCCGGGCCGACCACCTCCCGGCGGAAGCAGAACCGGCAGTACACGGGGCACACCAGCACCGGCTTGAGCAGTACCCGGTCCGGGAGGCCGCGTCACCGGATGTTAACGGTCCGCGTGCGGGCGCCGCGGAGGGGTGCGCTAGGCGGAGAGCGCCTCGCCGCTCTCCGGGGGCGCGCACGCGGCGGCCAGTTCGTCCATGGACAGGTCGAGCGCGAAGGCCAGCGCCGCGATGGTGAAGAAGGACGGCGTCGGTGCCCGGCCGGTCTCGATCTTCCGCAGCGTCTCGGCCGAGACGCCGGCCGCCGCGGCCACCTCGACCATGCTGCGCTCGCCGCGCGCCTCGCGCAGCAGCGCCCCGAAGCGCTCGCCGCGCTCGCGCTCCCACGGGGTCAGCGGAGTCCTCACCATGCCGACGAGTCTACGGCCCCCTCGCCGCCCGGCGTCCACGCCCGGCAACCGTGATACAAATACCGGTATAAGAATTGGATCCAGGGGAGAGAAGCACCATGGTCGAACTCAAGTCGGACGCCGGGCTGGCCGCGATGCGCGAGGCCGGACGGGTGGTCGCGCAGGCGCTGGCGGCCGTCCGGGAGCAGGCGGCGCCCGGCGTGAGCCTGCTGGAGCTGGACGAGGTGGCGCGGGGCGTGCTCAAGGCCGCCGGGGCCGCCTCGCCGTTCCTCGGCTACCGCCCGTCCTTCGCGCCCGTCCCGTTCCCGGCCGTCATCTGCGCCTCGGTGAACGACGCCGTGGTGCACGGCATCCCGACCGGTTACCGGCTGCGCGACGGCGACCTGGTGAGCATCGACTGCGGCGCCCTCCTGGACGGCTGGGCCGGGGACTCGGCGGTCAGCTTCACCGTCGGCACCGCCCGCCCCGAGGACACCGCCCTGATCGAGACCACCCGACGCGCCCTGGAAGCGGGCATCGCCGCCGCCGTGGTCGGCAACCGGACCGGGGACATCGCCCACGCCATCGGCACCGTCGCCCGCGCCGGCCGCTACGGCCTGCTGGACGGCTACGGCGGGCACGGCATCGGCCGCCGGATGCACGAGGACCCGCACGTGGCCAACGAGGGCCGCCCGGGGCGGGGTTACCCGCTGCGCCCCGGCCTGGTGCTGGCGATCGAGCCGATGCTGCTGGCCGGCGGGCGCGACGACCACCGCACCGATCCGGACGGCTGGACCCTGCGCACCGTCGACGGCAGCCGCGCCGCCCACGTCGAGCACACCGTCGCCATCACCGAGGACGGTCCGCGCATTCTCACCCTGCCCTGATCCGACAAGGTCCACAAGGCACGCCCTAAGCTCGGGGTCCATGACCAAAGGCGTGATGTTCGATTTCTCCGGCACCCTCTTCAGCGTCGTCTCCACCGCCGAGTGGCTGGCGGCCCACACCGCCGCCACCGGCCTCGTCCTGCCGGCCCGGGAGGAGGCCGAACTGGTGGCCCGGCTGGAGGAGTTCGGTGCCCTGCCCGGCGGGGTGCCGCCGCGGCGGATCCGGCCGGAGGTCCAGCCGGCGTGGGACACCCGGGACTTGACCCCCGAGCTGCACCGGGCCGCGTACACCGCGCTGACCCGCGACGCCGAGCCGCCCGCCGCCCTCGACGTGGACGCCCTCTACGAGTCCCACTGGGCGCCCGCGAACTGGCGGCCGTACCCGGACACCGCCGCCGTGCTGCGCGAGCTGCGCCGCCGGGGCGTGCCGGTCGCGGTGGTGAGCAACATCGGCTGGGACCTGCGGCCGGTCTTCCGCGCGTACGGCCTGGCGGAGCTGGTCGACGTCTACGTGCTGTCGTACGAGGTCGGCGCGCAGAAGCCCGATCCGGTGATCTTCGAGACCGCCTGCGAGCGGCTCGGGCTCGCCCCGGCCGACGTCCTGATGGTCGGCGACGACCGCACCTGCGACGGCGGTGCGACCGCGCTCGGCTGCGGCTTCCACCCCGTCGAGCACCTGCCCGTCGACCGGCGCCCGGACGCCCTCACGCCGGTGCTGGACGTCCTGACCGGGTGATCCCGGAGGCCGGACCCGACGGCATGACGGCATGACGGGGGTGACGCAGGACACGAGGTGGCACGCCCGCGGCCCGGAGTAGCGTGCGGGCATGAGTGATCACGACTTCACCACACGCATCACCGTCCGCGGGTACGAGACCGACTCCCAGGGGCACCTCAACCAGGCGGTCTACCTCCAGTACGCCGAGCACGCCCGCTGGGAGTACCTCCGGGCGGCCGGGATCCGCCAGGCGGACCTGGTCGCCGAGGGGGTCGGCCCGGTCGTCCTGGAGACCACGGTCAAGTACCTGCGGGAGCTGCGCGCGGGCGACTCGGTGGAAGTGGGCTGCTCGTTCACCTGGCGGGAGGGCAAGACCTTCCAGCTGGTGCAGCGGCTGGTCCGCGAGGACGGCGTGCTGGCCGCCGAGATCACCGGCGTCGGCGGCATCCTCGACCTGACGGAGCGCAGGCTGGTCGCCGACCCGCGCGAGCCGCTGCGCGCCCTGGCCACCGACCCGGGCCTGCTCGGCCTCTGAGCGAACAGGCCCGCCGAACAGGCCCGCCGAACAGGCTCGGCGAACCCGGCCCGGCGAACCCGGCCCGGCCCACCGCCCCCACCCTCCACGGCTGGAGACCGCGACCGACGGCGGTCTCCACCCCGTCCCCGGGGGATTTCCCCACCCCCGACCGGCCCGCTGTCCGGATGGGACCAAGTCCCGTGCCGCAGCAGACTCTTGGGCATGACGAAGCCCACCCGCACCATCACCGCCGCGGTCACCGCGGCCGCCGCCCTCGCCGTGACCGCGCTGAGCGCCCTGCCCGCCGGCGCGACCGGCACCGCACCGCCCGGAAGGGACGGCCTGGCCTGGGCCGCCTGTCCGGACGCCCCGGCCGACAGCCCCCAGCGCTGCGCCGAGGTCACCGTCCCGCTGGACTACGCGGACCCGAACGGCCCCCGCATCACCCTCGCCGTCTCCCGGATCGCCGCCGCCGATCCAGGCCTGCGCCGCGGCGTGCTGCTGGCCGTCCCCGGCGGACCGGGCGGCTCCAGCCTCGACCTCGTCCACGGCATGGCGGGGCACCTGCCGCAGTCCGTCCGGGACCGCTACGACGTGGTCGGCTTCGACCCGCGCGGCGTCGGCCGTTCCACCCCGGTCAGCTGCGCACTGGACACCGCCGACCTGTCGATGGTCAAGGTGCGTCCCTGGCCGGCCGCCGACGGCTCGATCGACGGGAACCTGGCCGCCGCCCGCCGCGTCGCCGAGACCTGCGCGCGCAACGGCGGCCCGGTGCTGCGCAGCATCTCCACCGCCAACGAGGCCCGCGACATCGACAGTGTCCGCCGCGCCCTCGGCGAGCGCCGCCTCTCCCTGTGGGGCGTCTCGTACGGCACCTACGCGGGCGCGGTCTACGCCACCATGTTCCCCGAGCGCACCGACCGGATCGTGCTGGACAGCAACGACGACCCGGACCCGACCCGGGTCGGGCGCGGCTGGCTGGACAACTACGGCCGGGGCGTGGAGGACCGCTTCCCCGACTTCGCCGCCTGGGCGTCGGCCCCGGACAACCCGGACCGGGTCGCGGACACCCCCGAGGAGGTCCGCCCGCTCTTCCTCGACCTCGCCGCCCGCCTCGACCGGGCCCCGCTGCCCTGGGAGGGCGCCAACCCGGCGGAACTGAACGGCAACGTGCTGCGCGAGACCCTGCTGGAGAGCATGTACGCGGACGCGAAGTTCCCGGTCCTCGCCCGGCTGATGCTGGCCGGTCTCGGCCGCGCTCCGCTGCCCGCCCCGCCCAAGCTGGGCGAGCGGGAGCTGCAGGCGGTGCAGAACACCCTCGCCGTCTCGGTCGGCACCCTCTGCAACGACGTCAAGTGGCCCACCGACCCGGCGAGCTACGCCAAGGCCGTCACCGCGGACCGCGCCGCCCGTCCGCTCACCGCCGGCCTGCCGGTGAACGTGATGCCCTGTGCCTTCTGGCCGTTCGCGCCCGCCGAGCCGCCGGTGCGGGTGACCGACCGTGGCCCGGCCAACGTGCTGCTCACGCAGAACCTGCGCGACCCCGCGACGCCGTACGCCGGTGCGCTCAAGCTGCGGGCGGCCTTCGGGGACCGGGCGCGGATGGTGGCGGTGGACTCGGGCGGCCACGACGTGTACCGGGCCAACGGGAACGCCTGCGGCGACCAGGTGGTGACGGACTACCTGGTCACCGGCCGCCGCCCGGCCCGGGACGTCTTCTGCCCGGCGGGCTGAGCGCCGCGGCCCGCGCGACCCCGGCCGAGCCGGTGAAGACCGGGCGAGTGAAGACCGGGCGGGGAAGGCCGGGCGGGTAGGGCCGGACAGGCACGGGACGCAGCGCGCGGGGGCAACGGGCCGTGGACGAACGGCCCTTGTTCCTGCGTGCACGCCCGTTCGGCCCTCGGGAACGAGTCGAATCCGTCGCGATTTTGTGACAATCCTTCGCCGGCACCCGCCCCCCACGGCCTGTTGACGGCCGTAATGTTCGATCTATGTCACCGAAGAGCCGCATACCCGCCGCCTCGGACCCGGGCGACACCTGGGTGCCGCGCCCGAGGCGCCGCGAGACCCCGCTCGGCATCCTGGGCCACGCGGCCACCTTCCTCGGCGCCAGCGTGCTGGGCGGCATCCTGCTGGCGGGCCTGATCCTCCCGGCGGCCGGGGCGGTCGGACTCGGGGCGAAGAACGGCGCCGAGGGCTTCGAGAGCATCCCCGACGACTTCAAGACCCCGCCGCTGAGCCAGGCGACCCAGATCTTCGACGCCAACGGCGGTCTGATCGCCAAGGTGTACGAGCGCGACCGGACCGTCATACCCGCCGACCAGATGTCCCCGCTGATCCGTACGGCGCAGGTCGACATCGAGGACGCCCGGTTCTACGAGCACGGCGCCGTCGACCTCAAGGGCATCCTGCGCGCGATCACCAAGAACGCGGAGAGCGGAGCCGCCGTCCAGGGCGCCTCCACCCTGACCCAGCAGTACGTGAAGAACGTCAACGTCGAGAAGGCCGGGGACGACCCGGACGCGGTGCGCGAGGCGCAGCGCAAGACGCTCGGCCGCAAGATCCAGGAACTCCGGTACGCGATCAAGCTGGAGGAGGACCTGACCAAGGAGCAGATCCTCACCAACTACCTCAACATCACCTTCTACGGCCACCAGGCGTACGGCATCCAGGCCGCCTCCCAGCGCTACTTCGGCAAGGACGCCAAGGACCTCGTCCTGCCCGAGGCGGCGATGCTCGCCGGGCTGGTGCAGAACCCGTCCCAGTACGACCCGAAGCTGCACCCGGTGGCCGCCCAGAAGCGCCGCGACACCGTCATCGACAAGATGGTGGAGAACAAGCACATCACCGCGGAGCAGGCCAGGGAGGCGAAGGCCGCCCCGCTCGGCCTCAACTACAAGGACCCGCGCAACGGTTGCATCACCGCCCAGGCAGGGATGGGCTTCTTCTGCGACTACGTGCGCCACGTGGTCAAGCAGGACCCGGCGTTCGGCAAGACCGCGGCGGAGCGCAAGAAGCTGTGGGACACCGGCGGCCTGAACATCTACACCACGCTGGACCCGGACAAGCAGGCCGCGGCCCAGAACGCCGTCTCCACCAAGGTGTACGTCACCGACCCGGTCTCGGCCGCGATGACGATGGTCGAGCCCGGCAGCGGCAAGATCCTGGCGATGGCGCAGACTCGCCCGTACGGCCTGGCCAAGGAGAAGAACGAGACCGTCGTCAACTACAACGTGGACGCGGCGATGGGCGGCGGCATCGGCTTCCAGCCCGGCTCCAACTTCAAGCCGATCGTGGCCGCCGCCGCCCTGGAGGCCGGGCTGTCGCCCACCCAGCGGTACGACTCGCCCAACCGGATGGACTGGCCGACGATGCGGACCTGCGACGGCACCTGGAAGAACCTCAGCAAGGGGAAGAAGGAGGGGACCATCCCCAACGAGAGCACCTCCGAGGTCGGCCCGTACGAGCTCAAGCAGGCCATGGCGCTCTCCGTGAACACCTACTTCGTGCAGATGGAGCAGGAGATCGGCCTCTGCGCCGTCAAGCAGATGGCCAACAAGCTGGGCATGGAGGGCAAGGCCGACGGCTCGGCGCTGCAGGAGGTGCCGGCGCTCGGCCTCGGCACCCAGGAGGTCAGCCCGCTGACCATGGCCAACGTGTACGCGACCTTCGCCGCCCGGGGCACCTACTGCGCGCCGATGGCGATCAACCGGATCACCACGGTGGGCGGCGCCGATGTCCCGGTGCCCCAGGCCCGGTGCACCCCGGCGATGTCCGAGGACACCGCCGACGTGATCAACAGCGTGCTGCTCGGGGTGACCGAGAAGGGCGGCACCGCGCGGGACCTCGGCCTGGACGACCGCCGCCAGATCGCCGGCAAGACCGGGACGACGGACGAGAAGAAGTCGGCCTGGTTCACCGGCTACACGGGCAACCTGGCGGGCTCGGTCTGGCTGGGCAGCCCCGGCACCAAGGTGCCGATGCGCAACATCCGGATCGGCGGCAAGTACCAGGCCGAGGTCTTCGGCGCCACCGGCCCCGGCCCGATCTGGCAGCAGGCGATGAGCGACGCGGTGCGGAGCATGCCGGAGAAGGACTTCACCACCGTCTACATCCCGGACCCGGTGCGGCGGGACACCAACTGCCCCACCCCCGGCGGCACGCCGGGCTCGGCCACCTGCACCGTCGCCCCCGCCACCGGCGGCCCGGGGAACACCGGCAGGCCGCGCGGGGGCACCCCGACCCCCGGCCGCACCGGGCCCTTCGCCCCGCCCGGCACCGCGGACCCCGCGGACCGGTGAGCCGCCCGGCCCCGCCCGAGTACCCGTACTCGTGCGGGGCCGCGGCGCGCGGGCGGACGGGGGTTCCGCCGTGCGTCCGGGCGGCGGCAGGCCGTCAGGCCGTCGGGGCGGTGGCGCCGGGTTCGGTGGGCCGGAGCGGCGAACCGTCCAGGAGCGCCCGGGCCGGGCGCACCGCGCCGACCGGTTCGCCGTGTCCGAGGACGGGGACGACGGCCAGTTCGGCGAGGGTGTCGTCGGTGTCCACCGGGACGCCGAGCCGTCGCAGCGCGGCGGCCAGCACCACGGGACGGGCCCGGGTGGAGCCGTCCGCGATCTTGAGCGCGACGGCGGAGCCGTCGGGGAGCGCCAGGGCGTAGACCCCTTCCGCGCCGTCCTTGGCGACCGAGCCGGGAAGCGCGCGCATCAGGCGGGTCACGTCCCGACCGGTCCCGCCGACGTATTCGGCGTGCTGGTTCATCGCCCGGGCGACCCGCCGCTCCGGGGACCCGGCGGGGCCCGTCGCCAGTGCGGCGAAGGCCCGGGCCAGGCCGCGGTAGCCGATGGCGAACAGGGGGGCTCCGCAGCCGTCCACGCCGGTCGCGGCGACCTTCTCGCCGGCCAGGTCCTCGACGGTGTCGAGCAGGGCCCGCTGCAGGGGATGGCCGGGGTCGAGGTAGGTGGCCGTGTCCCAGCCGTTGGCGACGCAGGTGGCGAGCATCGCGGCGTGCTTGCCCGAGCAGTTCATCGTCAGCGGAGTGGGGCCGCCGCCGGCCGCCAGGTGGTTCCGTAGTGCGGCTTCCCCGATGGGCAGCGCGGCCGTGCACCGCAGAGCGCCGGTGTCGAGGCCGGCGCCCCCGAGGATCTCGCGGACGCCGTCGAGGTGGAAGGCCTCGCCGGAGTGGCTGGCGCAGGCCAGGGCCAGCAGTTCGCCGTCCAGGTCGAGTCCGGCACGCAGCATGCCGAGGGCCTGGAGCGGCTTGTTGGACGACCGGGGGTACATCGGGCGGTCGGTCTCGCCGACGCTCAGCACCGTCCGCCCGTCAGGACCGAGTGCGAGGACCGTCCCGTGGTGCACCGACTCCAGGAAGTCACCTCGCCACACCTCCGCCACCATCGCGTGCACAGCGCATTCCCCTCTCCACGGCCGCACGGCCGAAAGGACGACTCGAAGTGTCAACAGTTATCACTTTAACGTGGTCCGCGCCGATGTCCCCGCCGGGTGCTGACATACTCGGACGCGGCCCTGTGCCACCGTCGGCCGCCGACGCCACGGCGCTCCGGCCCATCACCCCGGGCACACCCCCGACCTGGCCGGACGACAGCGGCGGCCAGTCCCGAACGGACGGACACCACCCATGCCAGAGACCCTCCGGCGCGGCCTGGCGGGCCAGCTCGTGGGCACGCTCCGCGAGCGCGTCCTCACCGGCGAGATCCCGTCCGGAACGCGGATCAACGAGGTGGAGGTCGCCCGCGAGCTGGGCATCAGCAGGGGACCGCTGCGCGAGGCCATCCGGCAGCTCGTCAGCGAGGGCCTGCTCGTGCACGTGCCCAACAAGGGTGCCGTCGTCTTCGAGGCCGGCCCGCGGGAGGTCGAGGCGCTGTTCGAGCTGCGGTCCGCGCTGGAGACCGCCGCCGCGCGCCTGGCCGCCGAGCGGCGCGACCGCAAGGACGTCACGGCCCTGCGCCGGGCGTGCGAACAGTCGAGGAAGCTGATGACCGGGGGCCGCCGGTTCGCCCACCGCAGCAGTCTCGACTTCCACCAGGCGCTGCTCGACGCGGCCCGCAGCCCCCGGATCGCCGAACAGGTGGAGCGCGTGCACCAGCAGATCGCGGTGCTCCGCAGTCGGCACAACGTGCCGGCCTCGCACACCGAGGCCTCGATAACCGACCACGAGCACCTCGCGGAGGCCGTCGCCGAGGGCCGGGCCGACCGTGCCGCCGAGGTGATGGCCCGCCACCTCGACCGGGTCCGGGAGCAGATGATCGCGCACATGACGGAGCAGTGACGCCCAGCTGCCCACGGGCGACGGCCTCGGGTCGGGTCGGGCTACCGCGCCGCGACCGGCTCCCCGCTGTCCTGGTCGAGGTTGAACACCCGCCGGTAGGAGTCGGTCACCACGGTGATCTGCTCCCGCCCGGTCCAGCTCGCCTCCACCAGCCGGGCGTCGCCCCGGTCCCTGCCGACGTCCGCCAGCGACCAGCGCCGGGCCGACCAGCCCTCACCGCTCTCCAGCAGCACCTGCCAGTGCTCGCCCGACTCCGGCCCGGTGGCGTACGAGCGGTGCACCACCACCAGGGCGCGCTCGGCCCCGGCCGGGGCGTCCTCCCGGCTGCGGGTCTCGGCCGCCGACACCTTGTGCGCGGCCACCACGCCGAGCAGGAACACCACCCCGGCGGTCACCGTGACGGTCCGGGTGGCCGTCCGCACCGCGGCGCGCAGGTCGCCGAGCCAGGCGGCCGCGATCAGCGCCGCCAGCGCGCCGCCGAGCAGCAGCTCCGGCCGGTTGAACAGGTCGGCCACCAGCATCCGCCCGCCCGACCGGCTCTCCCACTGCCCCTCGGTGTAGAGCAGCACGGCGGCCAGCCCGCCGGCCGCCAGCAGCCGGACCAGGACGCGCCTGGACCGGGACGTGCGTCGGTTCGTCGTCCTCCGGTTCATCGTTCCTCCGCCCCCGTTCCCCGTTCCCCCGTGGTCGTGGTCACAGCTCGGCGAGCAGCTTCCGGCCCTCCGGCCAGTCGCCCAGTCCGGAGTCGGAGTTGAGGTGCCCGTACGCGCCCGACTCGACGTACCGGGCGCCCCAGGCGGCGGCGAACGCGCGGGCCCGCTCGGGGGAGACCCACGGGTCGTCGGTCGAGGAGACCACCACGGCCGGGAACGGCAAGGGCTCCAGTGCCACCGGGCGGAAGCCCACCAGCTCCGGGACCTCGGCGGTGTCGACGTCCGCCGGGGCCACCAGCAGCGCGCCCCGGACGGCGGCGGTCCGCCCGGCGGCGGCGGTGGCCGCCCAGTGGGCCGCCGTGACGCAGCCCAGGCTGTGGGCGACCAGTACCACCGGGCCCCGGGCGGCGGCCGCGGCCACCGCCGCGTCCACCCGGGCCACCCAGTCCGTCCGCTCCGGGTGGTCCCAGTCCGCCTGTTCGACCCGGCGGAAGGAGTCCGGCTCGGCCGCCTCCCAGCGGGTCTGCCAGTGCTCGGGGCCGGAGTTCTGGTAGCCGGGCAGGACGAGGTAGGTGGTGCGGTCGGGCATGGGCTTCTCCGGGAGGGGGACGGTCACGGGCAGCAGGAGTCTAGGACCCGGGCCGCCGTCCTCCGCAGCCGGGCGCCCCACCGGCGCTCACTCCCCGCAACCGGCGCGCGCACGTCCACATGCGCCGTTGCGCGCCCGGTGCGCCCCGTTGCCAACGGTGACCCCGGTACGGGAGGTTGGACCGGGCCCGGGTCGGCTGCCACCGCCCGGCGCCCGTACCCGACCTGAGGCTCGACCACGTGGAGGGATGTCGGCGATGACATCGAAGATCCTGCTCGTCACCGGGGACGCCGCCGAGTCACTGGAGGTGTTCTACCCGTACCAGCGGCTGCGCGAGGAGGGCTACCAGGTCGACATCGCGGCCCCGACGAAGAAGCGCCTCCAGTTCGTGGTGCACGACTTCGTCGAGGGCTTCGACACCTACACCGAGAAGCCCGGCTACACCTGGCCCGCCGACGTGGCCCTCGCCGACGTCGACCCGGCCGACTACGTGGCCCTGGTCATCCCCGGCGGCCGCGCCCCCGAGTACCTGCGCAACGACCCGGACGTGCAGCGGATCGCGCAGCACTTCTTCGCCGAGGACAAGCCCGTCGCCCAGATCTGCCACGGCCCGCTGATCACCGCCGCCGCCGGCGTGCTGAACGGCCGCCGCACCTCGGCCTACCCGGCGCTGGCCCCGGACATCAAGGCGGCGGGCGCCGAGTTCGTGGACGGCGAGGCCGTGGTGGACGGCACGGTCGTCTCGGCCCGCGCCTGGCCCGACCACCCGGGGTGGCTGCGCGCCTTCGTCGAGGTCCTGCGCACCAAGGCGCCGCTCGCCTGACGCGCGCCTCGCCGGCGTTCCCGCCGGCGCTCCCGGAGCCGTACCCCGAGCCGTCTCGGGG
>NZ_JBHXEM010000136.1:0-21721 GCF_042724755.1 Kitasatospora sp. NPDC127067
GGCCTCTGCCGTGAGAACCAACGAGGACCGCAGGAACAGGAAACGGCCAGGTGGCAGGGGCAACTCGTGTGAGGGAACAAGTGCCAGCCCCAGATGAGTGGGACAAGACTTTCGGCGACGCTCGTCTCTGCGCGGCCATCGCCGACCGGATCACCTTCCGCTGTACCCTGATCCAGACCGGCACCGAGTCCTACCGCTTCCAGGCCACCCAAGAGACCCTTTTCCCGGCCCCCAAGTGATGACTCAGCACCATCACCGGCAGCCCCGCGGCTTGGACCCCGACGCCCAGCAGCGGCTGGTCGACGATGCCCGCAGCGCGGGCATCGCCCAGTTCCAGGCCTTGGCCCACCGTTGCGGAACCGCGAGCGGGTGCTGCCGGCCGGCCACCACGGCGACGACATCTGGGCCGTCCCAGTCGCCTGGGGCTCGTTCACAGGAGGAAGATCATGAGCTGGCTCTCGAAGGTGTTCAAGCTCAACCCCGCCGGGATCAACTGGCCACGAGCGGTGATGTTCCTGGACGCCGCGCTGGTGCCGCTGGTCGTCTTCTGGGCGATCGGGCACGAGCAGTACCTGCTCAGCGCACTGTTCGGCCTGCTGTTCGCGGGGCTGGCCGACCCAGGAGGCGGTTACGGGCACCGCGCGTCGCACATCGCCGTCTTTGCGCTGATCGGCGCCGGGCTGACCGCGCTGGGTTTCGGCATCGGGGCAGACGCTTGGGGCTGGCTGGTACTTGCGACTTTCACGGTCACGCTGGTGGCCGGCCTGGCGGCCGCGTTCGGGGTGCACAGGTTCGTCACCGCCCTGCTTCTCAACCTCTGGTTCATCGTCACCCTCGCGCTCGCGTTCGGCTTCCACCAGCATGCCCGCATCACCAACTACACCTGGGCTCAGGTGCTTGCCTGGGCCGGGGGGGTCGGCACTGTGGATCGTGGTGACGTTCTTCGCGTGGCTGATCCGCGGGCGCAAGGACCAGCCCCAGCCGGTCGCGGAGCTCCCCGGCGACACCTCGCGGAAGAAGCTGACCGGGCCGCTGATCATGTTCGCGGTGATCCGCGCTCTGGCGATCGCCGGCACCGTCGCGCTCGCGTTCGGACTGAACCTGTCGCATGGCTACTGGATGCCGATCGCGACCATGGTCGCGATGAAGCCGGGCCTGGAGCAGAGCACGCTCGTCGCCGCGCAGCGCCTTGCCGGCGCGCTGATCGGCGCCGTCGCGGCTGCACTGATTCTGCTGCTGCCAACCAGTGAACACGGACTCAGGCTGTTCGCGGTCGAGCGCGGACTCGAAGTGGTCGCTCTCGTCCTGTTGATGCACGGGGCGGCAATTCGCTTCTGGAACTACGCGCTCTACTGTGCGGCCATCGCCGCGGGAGTGCTCATCCTGGTGGACCTTCCACAGCCCTCCGACTATGCCGCCGAGGGCTACAGGGTGCTGTGGACGTTGTGCGGGGTGGGGATCGGTGTGCTCGTCATGATGCTTGCGGGCCTGCTCGCCAAGCGCACCGCCAAAGCTTCGCCATGACGAGTCTGAAAGTGTTCCGCTCTGGCTCGGCTGCCGTAGACCTTCTTCAGCAACGCGGCACTACACCTTGGCAGATCCATGGACCGACGACACCGAAGTACTGCAGCTCGCCTTCGACGTCACCACCGCCGCGGACAGGAACCCTCCTGACCCGGCCACCCGCTCTGGTGGCATACCCGCACCAAGCCCCCAGCCCTGCACTTCCTTGCCCGGCCCTTCCTCGAACACCTCTACTGTGTTCAGCCCGAGGCTGCAAAGCCGGGGGCGGGCCCCTAGCCGCATCTTGTCAGGGAGGCGGCCCTTGGGGCCCGCAACCACAGGCTATCGACGCTCCACCGGCGACATCCCCCGGACACTCCGCCCGGCCATCAGGTCACCCGATCAGTGGCTCCCAATCTCGCCGGACTGGCTCCCGAGCTCGCCGAAGAACACCCGCCACGGTCGAGTACACCATCGCCACGAACGGCCTAGACCCGGCTCTCATTCACACCGGAGCAGTGGCTCCCATATGAGGGTCTGGCCCAGGTTGTGTGGCTCGGTGACGGAGCGTCAGGCGAGAAGGACCCGCTTGCGTAGGAGCGGGAAGCTGGCGCGTCCGAACATTTGTCGTTTGAGCATCTTGATCCGGTTGACGGCGCCTTCGACGTGGCCGGAGTTCCACTGGGTGGTCAGTCCGGCTTCGACGGCGTCGTAGTCGCTGTTCAGGCCGTTGGCGAAGGTGCTGATCCCGCGCAGGCCGGAGGTCATCGCCTCGGTGATCCACTCGGGCAGCCGGTGGCCTTCGAGCAGGGTGAGCATCTCGGCGAAGGACCGGACCAGGCCGGCGGTGGTCTCCAGCTCTGGGCAGTGGGCCAGCAGGGTCTTGCGCTGCAGTTCTTCGTCCGGGGTGAGGCCGGAGGGATGGCGGGTCAGCCGGCTGATCGCCGCGCGGACGGTGGCGGCGCCGGAGGCGGGAGCGGACAGTCCGGTCTCTTCCGGCCCTTCTTCCAGACGGCCAGGAGGGTGTGACCGCCCCGGTATCCGCGTTCGCGTATCTCGGTCAGGAGTGCGGGGCCGGTGATCCTTCCGGCCGTCTCCTCCCAGCGTTGCTCCAGGTAGGGCTTGTACGGGTCGAGGATGCTCGCGCGCGGCCGGGGCGGCCCCTTCATCATGTTCTGCCACCGCTTGGCGCGTGCGTACCGGTGGACCGTGTTCCGGCTCCAGCCCAGGTGGCGGGCGACCGCGCGCTCGCTCAGGCCCTGGTCGAGGAGATCGTGGACCAGGGCGTGGTGGAGCCTGCGGCGCTCGGCCATCTTCCCCGCGGGCTCCGCCGGCACGGCCGCCGTCTCCGGTGCGGGATCGCCGGGCGGCGGGGTCTCCCACCGCGGCTCGGGCTCCGGAGCGATGGCGGGCAGCGAGTGCAGGCAGCGGCGGTGGTCGACCACGGTCTTCTCGACCGCGCTGACCAGGTTCGCCCACAGGTGATACCGGTCAGCAACCTGTCTGGCCTGCGGCGCGGCGGTCGAAGCGGCGTCCGCGTAGGCGCTGGCCCGGTCACGGCACAGAACCTCGATCTGCGGATGTCCGGCCAGCCAGGGGACGAGCGCGGCCGCGTCTCGGTCCGGGAGCAGGTCCAGCACCCGGTGCGTGGCCGCGTTCGTGATCACGGTGCCGTACACGTGGCCGCGGCGCAGTGCGAAGTCGTCAATGCCGACCGCGACCGGGGCGCCGACGGCCGGGTCGGGCAGGTCCATCACACGCCGGAGCAGGGTGCTGCGGCTCGCCCGGATGCCCAGCAACGCGGCCATCCGCGAACCGGCCCGGCCCGTAAGGGCGAGCCCCAGGCCGGCCGCTGAGGCGCGCTGCCGCTCGGTGACCTGACCGTTGCGGCGCGTCAGACCCTGTGCCTGCTCGGCGAAGGTCCGCCGCGGACAGGACGCCTGCCGGCAGACGAACCGGCGCACGCGCAACGCCAGAACCACGGGCCGGCCACAGCTCGGCAGATCCGACGGATACCGCAGGTAGGAGCCGTGCACCCGCTCCGACCACACCCCGCAGGACGGGCACACGGCACCCGGCGCGGTGAGCCGGGCCTCGACCCGTACCACCGGACCCGACGCCTCGGCACGGACGACCTCCACCTGCGGCAACGACGGAAACAGCAACTCTCCAAGCCATGACCATGATTGCGACACGACCGCCGACGGTCAGCCATCCGAGCCACGACACCAACGAGATCCGGACGATCTCCCGACTCCGCCAACCCCGAGAATCCATCACCCAGCGTCACCGGTCACAGAACCTGGGCCAGACCCCCATACATCGGTTCAGGCACAGATTCCGTGAAGGTGATCAGCAGGGCTGTCATGGTCTGGGAGCGATTGGGAGCGGGAGTCCTGCAGACCCTCCCGGTTCCCGCTCGAACGGGGGCGCTACCTTGCCACCATGTGCATCTCGACCAGTGAGGCCGCGTTCTCCGGCACGATCGTGTATTGCGGTCGGCAGCACCACCCCGTGCACGGCCTCATTCATGTCCTGGGCTACCAGAACACCGCCGTCAACCTCGCCGGTGGTCCGAACGCGCTGCTGCTGCACCTGCCCACCAAGCAGCTCACCCCGGGGCACTTCCTCTCCGTCGGACACAGTGGCGACGTCCTGGAGCGCATGGTTACCGCCGTTCGACCCGTCTCCGTCGCAGTCGACGAGATCGCGTGGATGAGCGCGGAGCCGGAGGCCGTCCAGGTCTTCGAGCACGACGTCTACACGGTGCTCCTGGCCGCTGACCCCACCGCGATCCCAGCCGCACTGGGGCAGGTGCCGGCACACCGGCGTCCGTCCCTCGACCCGGACCTCCTGCGCTTCTACACCGACCACTTCCCCGACCACACCATCGCCCTCTGCTGCTTCGACAACGCAGACGCACAGCGCGCCAAACCCCTGCTGCTGTGGTACTCGCCCCTCGACCCCGACCGGCTGACCGTGCCCGCGCTGGACAGCCACACCGGAGCAGTACCCGATCTCGACGCTCTCGTCCCCGTCGATCACTGGGTCCTGTTGTCCACCGACCAGGCTCCCTCCGACTGGGGCGATACCGTTGACTACCCCGAGGGCATGCGCCACAGCCTGCGCTCCTTCCTCCCCGCCGCTGTCGTGGGCCAGTACTACGGAGGAGCAGACGCCCTGCTCAACGGAGACTTCACCATCAGCCACCGCGACCTACTCGCCGGCGACCTCGACCGCATCGAGCGCTGCCGGCCAACCCGCCGCTGATCTCGGGCACGGCAGCGCTCTCGGTCCGCACATCAGCGCGCGCTGAGCAGCCGCTGCAGGACGGGCGTCCGGCGGCCGTAGCGGCAGGTCAGTCCATCCATCTGCTCCGCGAAGGTGACTCGCGGACACCCGCGGTTGTCGCAGAACATCCGACGCACCGACAGTTCGATCACGACGCCCCGGCCGCCGCACCGCGCGTCTGCCAGGTGCCGTCCGTACCGACTGTGGACCCGGCCGGATGGCGCTCCGCAGCCGGGACAGGGCACGGGGACGTGCCCCGGCGTCGACGCCTCGATCACCACGCGGCCGTCCCGCACTTCCATGCACTCGACCCGCATCCCCATGAGATGCGGAAGGAGAAGAGAGAGTTCTTCACACGCGGCCAGAATCCACCCTGACATGACGGAGCGTCACCAGCGCACGGAAGCACGAGCGGCCAACCTGGGCCCCTACGAGGCGGCCCGGCACATCAACGGGGTGAGCGGGCACGACCTGTCTGCCACGGCGAACCGGCACTTCTCCATCGCCAAGCTGAACCAGGCGATCACCGATGTGGTCAACGCCCACGCCCGGCTCGACATGTCCCGGGCCTGGGGCGACGGCACTGCGGTGGGCGCGGACGGAACCCATATGGGCACCTACCTGAACAACCTGGTCGCCGAGACCTCGGTGCGCTACGGGCGGCCCGGCGGCATCGCCTACCACCACATCGCCGACACCTACATCGCGCTAGCCTCGCCCACATGCTGGGCTTCGAGCTGATGCCCCGGATCCGCAACTGGAAGGACCTGGTGTTCTTCCGCCCGACCAAGCAGACCTCCTACGTCCACATCGACGCGCTGTTCGGCCCACCCGGGCGCAACGTCATCGACTGGGACCTGATCGAGTCGCACTTCAAGGACCTCATGCGGGTGGCGCTGTTGGTGCGCGAGGGCAAGATCTCGTCCGTCATGCTGCTGCGGCGCCTGCGCTCGGGTTCGCACAAGAACGCCCACTATGCGGCGTTCCGCGAGGTCGGCCGTGTGATCCGCACCGTCCAGCTGCTGCGGTATCTGACCGACCCGCAGATACGCCGACGGGTGACCGCCGCGACCAACAAGGTCGAGGCGTTCAACGGCTTCTCCGAGTGGGTGCGCTTCGGCAACCGGGGCGTCATTGCCGACAACGACCCCGTCGAGCAGGAGAAGGCGGTCAAGTTCAACGCCCTGCTCACCAACTGCCTGATCTTCCACAACACCCTGGACATCGCCCAGGCGGTGCGCGAGCTGCAGGCCGAGGGCTGGAAGGTCGACCCGGAGGACCTAAAGGCTGTCTCGTAACTGCTGGCCTGCTCCCGCGTTGGTCACGGCATGGGTGGGGTGATCTCGGCGAGCGATCCGATGTGGATCGAGCCGTTCTCGGGGTTGAGCGAGTCGCAGTTCCGCAAGCTGGTCGCGTTGGTACGCCGTCGTGGCGGTGACGTCCAGCGCGGCCGGCCGTGGCGGCTATGCCTGGAGGACCGGGTGCTGCTGGTCGCCACTTACTGGCGGACCAACCTGACCTTGCGGCAGGTCGCCCCATTGTTCGGGATCTCGAAGTCCGCTGCGGACCGGGTGCTGGACCACCTCGCACCACTGCTGGCAATCTCGCCCGCCCGCCGGCAGCAGCAGGACACCGTACTGATCGTGGACGGCACCCTGGTGCCCACCCGCGACCGAACGATCGCGGCCTCCAGCAAGAACTACCGGTACTCGACCAACCAGCAGGTGGTGATCGACGCCAACAGCCGACTGGTCGTCGCCGTCGGCCTGCCCCTGCCGGGCAACCGCAACGACTGCCGGGCCTTCACCGAGTCGGGCGTCGACCGTGCCTGCCGGGACGCGCCGGTCCTGGCGGACGGCGGCTACCAGGGGACCGGCGCCCTGATTCCGCACCGGCGCCGTCGCGGACAGGAGCACCTCACGCCCGAGCAGGAAGTCGACAACGCCGTCCACCGCAGGGCCCGGGCCCGGGTCGAGCACGTCTTCTCCCGGATGAAGAACTGGAAGGTTCTTCGCGACTGCCGCCTGCGCGGAGCCGGCGTGCACCACGCGATGCTGGGCATCGCACGGCTCCACAACCTTGCGCTCAGCGGATGAGCTGGTCCCGCCGCACCGTGAACTCCTCAAGTCCGTTCGGCGTCGTGACGCCGTGCACTGAGGTGGAGACGGTGACAAACTCGTCATCCCCCGCCAGACCATGGCCCTGGGCGATCGTGCAGGCGACGGTGACCTCCACCGGATACGGAGTATCCGGGCCGAGCTCGCCCATCGCCGCGAAGATCGGGGCCTTGTCGAACAGCGACCAGCGCCGTCCCGCCGCATCCGTGAACTGAACCTCGACCACCCCGGGCCACGGCTCATCGTCCACCCAGCGGACCGCCTCACATCGCAACTCAAGCACGAACGCCCCCACAGCTGACCAAGGTCATCAACGAGCGCCAGTATGCCGCGAGACGTCAGGCCCCGGTTACGGGAAAACCTTTAGCTGAGGTCTCGCCCTACCTGACCGAGAAGATCATGCGGTTCGGCGAGTACTCCACCCACGAGCTCGACCTGGCCCCGGAGGCGTACGAGCCGCACCTGGACGTCGACTTCACCAAGTTCGACCCTCAGAACCTCGCCGCGGCCTCCTGACGGCCGCCACGGGAGCAGGTGGCACCGGTCCGGCCGGTGCCACCCTACGATCCGGTGTCAGCCTGCCGGCGGCAGCGATCCGGGACCGGATGAGGGGCTATCCAGAGACTGCTTCAACAGCCGTGATCCCGCAAGCCACGCCAAGATCACCTTCTCTGCGGTCAGTGGTTGGGGGACAGCCCTACCCGGTACCGCATCACCCATTCAGCAGAGACGGTTGGTCTGCGCGAAGCGCTGATGCCAGCCTTGAACCAGCCGCGCTTGTGCACTGTCTGGACGGCGCCACTCATCGGGTCGCCGTCTCAGGGGGCATCATGATCTCCGTCATTCGGAAACTCGTAGCTTCGACGGCTTTTTCGCTCGCATTCCTCGGTGTCACAGTGGGTTGCTTGGCTTGGCTGATAACGCCGGATGCGAATGGTCCGAAAACGCCGCGTTCCCCCATTTTTGCAATAAAACCGGGGCCGAATAATGAAGCGCTTGCCCCTGGAGGCGCGGAGCCGTCCGTCACTGCGTCCATAGCGGTCAGGGCTGAGCAGGGTGCAGGAATGTGCGCTCAATTCTATGTATCCGGGGCCGCGCTGGACGTTCCAGGCTGGCAAATTGAGGTTGCGGCGGAACCGGAAATGCTGATCCATTCCAATGTGATGTCGATCCACCCTGCCGGCGGCTCCTCGTTCTACGTACTGTCACGCGGGCCCGGGTTTGTAAATACCGGGGAAGATGAAAAGGGGGAGCCGGATGTGCACCTGTGCTGGAACCATCCCGGCGACCCGACGGTCGTTTCCCACCGCGGGAGCAGGGCGGCCATAAACATGCCCAACTTCTACGTTGACTGGCGCTCCGGGAAGCCGCCACCGGATGCGTCGAACGTGCGGGTATCCATCAAAGCCCAGTTGGACGACATCGGGGACGACTGGGCCGTCGATTCCGGGACGGCGCCGAATCCCCAATTAAGTACAGCGAAACACTGGGTCTGGGAGAGCCCGATCGATGCCTCTGACACAAGGAAAGACGGCAGTCCCGCGACGCTGCAGGTGCACAGCCTCGGCGAGGCTGAAAGCGAGCATAATCGGGAGTTCTACAGCGGCATTTTCTATGGCGTGGGAGCTGCAGCCCTGATTGCGGCAATCCAGGAGAGGCTCAACACCCGACGACGTGCAGAGCCAAACGGCACTTCCTGAGAGCAAGGGTGCACGCATGTGTTGGGCACCCGGACGTACGGCGGGGAGGCGAACCGGTGTCCAGGAAGAGTTTCGATCGAAACTCTTCGGGCGGGCGGACGAGACTCGAACGTCAGCGCCAAACGTTTCGACCGAAACGTTTGGCGGGCCGATGATCCGACGATCCGGCCGGGCGGCTCGGACTCCCGAAGCTGCCGCGAGTGCCGCATAGCTGAGCGTGACGGTGTGTCACTCTCATAAATGGTCAGATGTGCGAGTTCTGCGAGAGGCCCGGACCGTGTCCGATTCGCCCCGGTCCGCTCTCGCAGAAAGCCTCTCAGAACTCAGCACTTCTGCGAGGCACTTGCGCGCGCAGTGGCCGACGTCCACACGGTCTTCCTCGTAACCGTGCCCCCCGTACCAACCGCGGACGGACAAGAACGGCAAGCCCGTCCAGGGCTCGATCGGCCCGGACGGCACCGGCTGGAAGCCCGCTGCCGCACTCTCCCCCGGCACGGCGTACACGGTGAACGCCCGGGCGACGGACGCCGACGGTCTGGTCGCCGCGGCCACCAGCGCCTTCACCACCGCCTTGCCCGGCAAGCAGGTGTCGACCAACGACAACATCGCCGACGGCCAGACCTACGGCGTGGGCATGATCGTCAAGGTGGACTTCAGCACCAAGGTCGTGAACAAGGACGCCGTCGCCAAGGCCATCACCTTCGAGACGGACAACGGCACCGAGGTGAAGGGCCACTGGTTCGGCGACAACCGGATCGACTTCCGCCCGGCCGACTACTGGAAGCCGAACACCAAGGTCACCATCCACTACCGGCTGAAGAACGTCGAAGTCGCCCCTGGCGTGTGGGGCGACGTCGACAAGGACGAACCGTTCACCATCGGCCGCTCCCAGGTCTCGACCGCGGACGCCGCCACACACCGGATGACGATCGTGCGGGACGGCAGGTCCACCACCGTGCCCGCCACCCTCGGCGACGACGAGCACCCTTCCTGGGGCGGAACCATGGTCATCATGTCCAAGGAGAGAGTCACCCACATGAACTCCCAGACCGTCGGTCTGGGCAGTGAGTACGACATCCCCGCCGCCCCGCACGCGATGCGGCTGACCAGGTCCGGCACCTACGTCCACGGCAACTACTGGTACAGGCGCGACCTGTTCGGCAAGGCCAACACCAGCCACGGCTGCGTTTCGCTCAAGGACGTGGAGGGCGGCAGCGACACCTCCGTCGCCGGGTCGTTCTTCAACAGCTCGCTGATCGGCGACGTCGTCACGGTCGTGAACACCAAGGAGAAGACCGTCGCCCCTGACAACGGCCTCAGCGGCTGGAACCTCCTCTGGGCCACCTGGTAGCGCGCTGGACGGCCTGTCTCGCCGCGGACGCGGCGCTCGTGCGCGCGCCGGGCCCGAGTCAGTCGCCGAGCAGCTCGACGACCCCGATCCCGGCCGGTTGCCAGGCCGCGGCCTACGCCCTGGCAGCCGGCTCGGTCGCCTCGCCACGGCCGCCCTGCACGCCCACCTCGCCGTCGAGGACGACCCGGCGGTCCGCGCCCGCCTGGTCCTGGCGATCGGTCAACTCGCCCGGGAGGAAGGAGAACCGGAGACACCCGCACCCACCCGCCTACGCGAGTGGTGGCAGGACCCCACCCGGCCCGCGGACGTGCGGGTCAGCGCCGCCCTGGCCTGGCTGTCCCACGTCGACGACCCGATCCCTGCCGATCTCGACTCCCTCCTCGCCCCCATCCCCTGGCTGCGCGACGCCGAAGACGGCGGCGAGGACAACGGCCTCCTGGTGTGCCTCACGCAGATGGGGCCTGTCCAGGCCGGCCAAGACCGTACAGACCCACCGCTGGGAGTGCGATGCTGGCACGGAGTCGACCTGGTTACTGAGGTTTTCAGGGCGGGTCGGTGGAGTGAGCGACAGGCCGGTGCCCGTCAGGCAGCCGTCGATGAGCGCGGGCCGGAGTTGTATGTGCAGCTGCCGTCCTCTTGTCGATGGCTCGCGCTGGCCATCGGTCAGGCGGACCGGGAGCTGCCTTTCGAACTGCTCGCCGCGATCGGCGAGGCGTCCTCGCTCCCGGGATGAGCTGGGCCCGAAGGCCGACCGGCGCCACAAGACGTCACAAGAGTCGGGGCCGGCCACAACTTGCGTGCTGAACAACAACGGGCCGTCAGACATCTCACTGATCCAGCGACAGCTGTCGCACTGAACCGACCGGAGAACCGCACGTCAACCAGCGCACTTGACGACAGGCAGTGTGCTGAGTCCCAGGTCGTGAGCCGGGACACGAGAGGTGGAACCGGGCCAGGCGCATTGGAACTACCGGAGACGGGTCGCAGTCCGGACAAGGTCGGCGACGGCTCTGGACCGACTGTGTGGCGGCCAGGCGATCACGGTGGTGACTTTCGGCGCATCCAGCACGGGCACGGCGGCGAGGTCACCGGGCAGTTGAGATCGGCACGACTCCGGTGAGACCGCGCAAGCACGGCCGAGCGCGACGAGTTGCAACAACTGCGCGTGGTCGCGGACCTGCGGGCCGGGGCCGGGCGGGTAGGTGCCGTCGGGGTCGGGCCAGCGGGGCAGGGGCAGGGGCAGGCCGGGCAGCCTGGTGATGTCGGCCATGTGCACATGGGTCCGGACGGTGAGCGGATGCCCGGCCGGCAGGACCACGACCTGGCCCTCCGTGCTGAGTTCTTCGGTGTGGAACCCGGCCGTCGAGTCGAACGGCCGGTGCAGTAGCGCCACGTCGGCCCGGCCCTCGCGCAGCAGTCGTTCCTGCTCGGCCGGGCCGCACAGGATGACGTCGACGGGGACCGCGCCGGGTTCGGCGGCGTACGTGTCCAGCAGTCTCGCCAGCAGTTCGCGGGACGCGCTGGCCTTCGTGACCAGGACCAGGCCGGGACGGCCGGTCGACGGAAGGGCGGCGCGGCGGGTCCGGCGCTCGGCCGCTTCGACCGCGTCGAGGGCCGCCCGGCCCTCGACCAGCAGCACCGAGCCGGCTTCGGTCAGCGTGACGGTGCGGCTGGTCCGGTCCAGCAGCGCCGCCCCGAGCCGGCGTTCGAGCTGCTGGATCGCCCGTGACAGAGGCGGCTGCGCGATCCCGAGCCGCTGCGCGGCGCGCCCGAAGTGCAACTCTTCGGCGACGGCGACGAAGTAGCGCAGTTCCCTGGTCTCCATCCGGCCACGGTACTCCGGATCGATACCTGGAAGGTATCGTTGCCCACCCAATCGGTCTTGGACCCCCGCCGGGGTCCGAGAGCAGCATGGTCCCCATGAGCGAACGAACGATTGCGCTGGTCACCGGCGCGAACAAGGGAATCGGCTACGAGATCGCCGCAGGCCTGGGCGCCCTCGGCTGGAGCGTCGGCGTCGGCGCCCGCGACGATCAGCGTCGCAAGGCCGCGGTGGAGAGACTGCGCGCGGCCGGCGTCGACGCGTTCGGCGTACCGCTGGACGTGACCGACGACGCGAGCGCGACAGCCGCCGCACGACTGATCGAGGAACAGGCCGGGCGCCTCGACGTGCTCGTCAACAACGCCGCTATTGCGGGCGGCACGCCCCAGGAGCCCACCCGCGTCGACCCCGCCACCATCCGCACGGTCGTGGAGACCAACGTCATCGGCGTCATCCGTGTCACCAACGCGATGATGCCGCTGCTGCGCCGCTCTGCCTCACCGCGGATCGTGAACATGTCCAGCAGTGTCGGCTCCCTCACCCGGCAGTCAGGGGCCGCCGGTGAGCTGACCACAGGTCCAGTGGCCGTGGCGTACGCGCCGTCGAAGACGTTCCTGAATGCCGTCACCCTCCAGTACGCCCGCGAGCTGAGCGGCACGAACATCCTGATCAACGCCGGCTGCCCCGGCTACGTCGCGACCGACCTCAACGGCTTCCGGGGCGTGCGCACCCCCGAACAGGGCGCGGCCATCGCCATCAAACTCGCGACCCTGCCCGACGACGGCCCGACGGGCCGGTTCTTCGAGGACGCCGGCGTAGTGCCCTGGTGAAGTGCACGGCGGTCATCACCCGCACAGCCACCAGGGTGAGGCCGCTTCGCCCGCGCGTCTCGAACAGGTTCATCGACTGCTTCGGCCGCCCCGGCCGACGCTCCGTGCTTGCGGCAACGCTCCGCACCGCTACCGGTTCCGGCATGGATGGCAGTTCACCGCAGGTTGCAAGCAGCGTGACCATTTGGTTCCAACAATCGTGAGCCGGGGATCCGGGTCGGGCACCGTCCGACGCACGCTCGAGGTCGGGCCCGGGTCGAAGGCCGCCGCCTCGGCGGCCACGGCCGGTACGCCGGCCAGGAGTTGAGCCGGCAGGACGGTGAGAGCGAGGCGGCGGCGCATCGTCGGCGGTCAGGCGTAGGAGTAGCCGAGGGCGATGGTGCTGGCCACGTCGGTGGCGGTGCTGGTCCAGGGGTCGAGGATGGCATCGTTGCCGGAGAGGCTCGGCTTGCCGGTGTGGTTGAGTTGCCAGCGGTCCCAGGTACGGTCCACATTGGCGTGCAGAAGCCAGAAGATCGGGTCGTGCGGGGCGGCCATGATGTCGCTGATGGTGCCGTTGCACCAGTTGTGCACGTCGTTGTGCGCGTCCGCCTCCAGGTGGCTGGTGAACGGGGTGTAGCGCGGGCGCAGCAGCAGGCTGTCGATCAGGGTCTGGGTCGGCAGCGAGCCGCCGTTCGCGCCGGGGACGCCGCGGGTGACGTTCGGGGGCTGCCAGACCCAGTCGGGGCGGGCGTGGTCGTTGGCGTAGTCCCAGTACGGGATGGTCAGGGTCGGCGCGCCGTTGGCGGGCTGGACGGAGCGCAGCAGGTTCTCCGCCTGCAGTGTGTAGCGGCGGTGCCAGGGCAGGAAGCGCTGAGTGCCGATCGGGCCACTCATCGAGTGCATCCGGTGGCTCATGTCGCCGTGGATGTCGGCCAGCGTCTTGTACGTCCCGGCGGCGTGGGCGGCCTTCAGGGCCGTGTTGAAGGCGTCCTTTTCGGCCTGGCTGAGCTTGCGGTGGTCGACCCGGGTGCGGGTGAGGCTGCCGGCGAGCTGGATGATGAAGTCCCGCGCGGTGTCGGCGGGCACCAGGTTCAGCCGGGCCCCGTCCCCGGCTGCGGCGCCGGGCTGGGGCGGCAGCGTGGCGAGGTGTCGGTCGAAGCGGACGGCCACTGCCTCGGGGTCGAGCACGGGGTGCAGGCCCCAGCCGTCCTTGAGGCGGAGCAGCTCGTCGCGGTCGGGGAAGTGCCCGGTCTCGGGGAGTCCGGCAGTGGTCTGGTCGATGGGTGGCATACGGAGCATCCCGTCGGTGCGTGGCTGGTGGGTCTGCTGCCACGGTCACGCGGCGGGTGCGCGGGTCGCGGTCGGGACGCGCCGAGCGGGCGGACTTTCACTCCGCCAGATCAGCGGTTTGAGTCATCAGATGCGCTGGCCCGGACTGCTCTTGCCACCTGGCGCGCTCGGGAGCACGCTCACGGGCGGGGCGGCCGTTACCGTCCTCGCCCCCGCGACCCGCAGTTCCGGATCCTCCATACGCGGCGAACAACCCTCCCGGAGGGGTGACAAGCAGCTGAAACGAGCGTTCTTCCCGGCCGCGTTCGCCTCGCTCAGCGACCCGGCCTCCCGCACCTGCTACGACAAGAAGATCGGCCAGGGAAAACGGCACACCCAAGCCCCCTCTGCCTGGCCCGACGCCGGGTCGACGTCCCCCATAGAGGCACCCCCCGGCTCCGCCGGCTCGCTCTCCCCGCCTCTCACCCTGATAGACGCCCATCCCCCCGGGGGTGCAGGTCGGTTCGAAGCCATGGTGCGGTCAGCGCGCAACAGCCCTCCCCGGCCGAGGCCCGTCCGGGTGTCGAGGACGGCCGAGGCGTCCTTGATGCCGTCGCCGGTCAGCGCCGGCGGGCCCAGCCGCAGGTGGCCGCCGGGGAGGCCGGGGTCGGCGAGGACCCGGGACCCGTCCGCCGCGGGGGGCCCGACCGGGCCGTCGGCGGTCGCCACGACGGGGTGGAAGGTGAGCTGGGCGGTGCGGCCGATGACCCCGGCGGCCTCGCGGGGGTCCTGGACGCCGGGGAGTTCGACGACGATGCGCCGTTCCCCGGCGCGGGCGAGCGAGGGTTCGACGACGCCGAGGCCGTCGACCCGGCGGCGCCTGGACTGCTTGGGAGACGCGCTCCGTGGTGAGGAGCCAAAGCAGTCGGCCGAGTACCATCGGGCGGCCACCGCATTGTTCTGCGAGTTCGGGTATCCGCGCGACCTTGCCAGGTCACTGTCCGCCCTCGGGCTGAGCCATCGGGCCGCCGGGGAGCTCAGCAAGGCTGTCGACGCCCTCGAGGAGTCGGCCGGCCTGACGCGGAAACTGGAGGCCGACCGCGACCTGGCGAACACGCTGGCCATCCTGGGAAACGTCTACCGCAAGGTCGACCGCTTCGAGGATGCGGCCGAAGCGACCCGCGAGGCGGCGACCCTCTACCGCGCGGCCGACGACTTGGCGAACGAGGGCCGGGTCCTGCATTCGCTGGCCGTCTCCCTGTGCCAGTCGGGAGCGCTGGACCAGGCGGCCGAGGTGATGGGCAGGGCCGTGCACGTGGCGCGTGAGCGCGGGGACTTCGCCGCCGAGAACGTCGAGTTGAGCAACCTCTGCGTCGTCCTCAGGTCCCTGGGACGGGCGGACGAGGCCGTCGCCGCCCGGCAGGAGTGCCTTGCGCTGCTGCCGGCGGACGTCGATCCACGCCATCGGATCGTGGCGTCACTCAACCTCGGCCAGCTGCTCCTAGCCGTGGATCGCGCAGCCGAAGGCAAGGCGGCCATCGATGAGGTCGCCGCGTCGATCAGTGTTCTCTGCGGGCAGCACGACGGCCCAGTCCGTCTGGAGGGCCTCTCCATGGAGGCGGACGGTCGCCTGACCTCCCTCACCGTTGGCTCTGGCTGCTGAAGACGTCCCCCAGCCGCGAAAATCATCAACAGCCCGATCCGGTCGCACGTCGCGTCACCGGTCACCCACCGGACGGGTACACCCGATCAACTGCTCAGCCCGGTGCCGGCAAAGGTCCGCCGCAGTGCTCCCGGTTCCGCTCCTGCGAGGCCGAACAGGTGGCCGATCTCCATCAGATGCCACAGGTCGAGCCCGGCTCTCACGCGAGGACGGGAATCGGATTTTCCGCGGAAAATCCGATTCCCGTCCTCCTTCCGAGTGGGACGGCCCCAGCCGCTCGAGAGTGACACCACCACCGGCTTCACCCATCTCGGCGCCCGCGAGTACGCCGCTTCCACCACCGCTTCCTCAGCGTCGACCCGCTGCAAACCGAATCAACGGCGCCCTCTCAAAGGCCAACACGCAGGGAGCCGATTCCGTCCACATCATCTTCTTGACCCCCAACATCACAGAGCGAGAGGCGAAGAACAAGGTCAACGGATGGCTCAAGACCCCTGGCGGTCGGCGACTCGGTCACCGTCCTGGAGATCCGTGTCCCCAAGGCACAGGCCTACCCCTTCGTCTCACCGCTGTGGAGCAGTGACTTCGCGGCCCGGGAGGCGATCGGCGGCCCCTGGTCCGGCGGCGGCCCGGAAGGCCTCGCCCGCGCCCTCGCCCAGGACCCGGAGGAGGTGGTCCAGGAACTGGTCTCGGCCGCCCGGGAGTGGAACCTCGCCGACTGGGAGGGCCCGCCCATGGCCCTCCCGTCCGACATGTTCGAGGAGACCCTCGCCGCAGACCTCACCGAGCACCCCGAAGCCGACCCGCATACCCGCCCCGGCCGGTTCCACTCCGGCTCCGGCAACGTCTCGATCTGCTTCGTCCAAGCCCGCCACGGCTACGAGGTGCCGGCGCTCCTGCCCAAGGCCTTCGAGACACCGAACTGGAACTTCTCCCCCCTCGGGGACGACCACCGCCAACTCCTGCCCGCCTGGCACGTCGCGGTGCTGCGCAGCTGGTACGAGCGATTCGGTGCCGAGCTCTACTACGCGGGCAGCTCCTGCCTCGAACTACTGGTCACCCACCCGCCGAGCGACCGGCTCACCGCGGCCCGGGTCGCCATCGAGCAGTACGCCTACGCCTTCGACGACATCCAGGACCTGGAGAAGGCCGGCGACGGGCAGGTCCGCTCCCACGTCTGGTCCTTCTGGTGGGACTGACGCCCCGTACGCGCCGACTCCGACACGTACGGGACTTCCGCCTTCCCACGTCAAGAACGCGCACCCCGTCCGGGTCAGGTCGTCGGCCACTCCCACACGACGGTCTCCAGGTCGGCTCCGCGCAGGCCCTTGAGCCGGACGTCCGACACGGGCTCCAGGTCGAGCTTGGCCAGCGGGTCGCTGATCTGGGTCAGGACCGGTTCCCCTCCGCTGTCCTCGTTGAGGTGTTCGGCGACGAGCAGGATGTAGTTCTCTCCCTGCTCCCGGGCTCGGTTGTACTCCGCGGCGGTGAGGGTGACGTCGCTCGGCCGGGCGCCGCCGTGTGCCTTGATCTCGTAGTAGCGGCCGGCGCTGTCGACCGCGTCGGCTCCGACGTTCAGCTTTCCGCGCTGGTCGAGATTGTCCGCGTCCTCCCCGAGGAAGGCGGCGAGGGTTCGGATGACCAGGGCCTCCTTGGAGCTACTGTCCTGGAATCCGTGCCGAGCGGACTGCTCGCGGGGCACAGCACCACCCGGCCTGGGGGTCGACAGGCCGCCGGCCCGGGTGCGGGACGGACGCTGCGGCTGGGTCGGGACCGGTCCCCCCGTGGTGCTGGGGGCCGGCCCGGTCCGGCGGACCGTGGGCCGACCGAGCCGGTCGAGGTCGACCAGCCGCGGTGGCTCGGGCACGACGGCGTTGCGCGGCTTCGGAAGCGCGGCCTTGGGTGTCGTCGCCGCCTTGCCGTCGGGGGCGGGCCGGGGCGCGGGCACCGGTGCGGCGGACTTCGGCGAGGTACGGCGCCCGTCCCTCGCCGGCTTCGCGGGCGTCGGCGCCTGTGCGGCCTGCAGGGAACGGCCGCGCAGCAGTTCGTCCCGGCGCTGTTGTTCCTCGAAGTCCCGCTGGCCGGCCGAGGTGAGGGGTACGGCATGACCGGTGGTGACGGCGTCCTCCTCCCAGAAGTCCCGCCAGTGGCGGGCCACCAGGCTGCGGGAGCCCGCGAAATGGCAGGCCAACGCGGCGCCGGTGCCCAGTCGGGAGAACAGTTCGGCCGGGGTGGAGAGGAACAGGGCTTTGGCCGACCGGTCGATGTGCGCGCCGATGGGGATCTCCAGCGGCTCGCGGTCCTTGCCCGGGTCCGCCCGGACGCGCAGACCCGGCAGGACGCGCACCTCCAGGCCCGCGAGCCACGCCCAGCCCGTGAAGGACTCGGCGGCCGCCGGCTCGTCCCGGACCAGGCGGTCCTGCAGAGCGGTGACGGCCCGTCGGAAGCTCTCGGTGAGGCCGGAATCGGGGACCGCCGTGTCGGGTTCGACGGCCTCGGCCGAGGCCATGTCCAACTGCTGCACGCCGAGCGGGCCCATCAGCCCGGCGAACTGCTCCGCGTCGCCGCCCGGCTGCCAGATCGGGACGCGGTCCGCCAGGGCCAGTTCGACCGACCGGTGGGCAGCCACGGCGTAGACCGAGTTCTGCTGTTTGATCCACCCGGCGCTGGTCCACAGCGGGAGCCAGCGCAGCTTCTCCCTCAGGCCCGGCGCGATGCTGGCACCCGTGTTGCTGACCAGCCTGTTCAGCGACCGCAGCGCCTCCAGCATCAGCCGCTCCCCGTCCCCTCCCGTCGGGGATCCGCCGGCGGCGAGCTCCTTGAGGGCCTCGACCAGGTCCTCGGGCCCCGGCTCCCCGATCCCCAGGACCTGCCAGAGCGGCAGCAGCTCAGGGCCGGGCGGGACGAAGGCGCGCAGGCCGTACAGGATGGCGGTGCCCCGGAAGCAGTCCTCGGGACGGCGCCAGCCGAGGTCGGTGAGGACGAGGGCGTCATCGCCCCGCAGCGCCGCCGTCACCCGCTTCTCGACCTGCGCACGAGGGGTGTCGCCCGTGCGTTCCGTCAGCCGCCTGGTGAGCGCGCGGTAGACCAGGTAGACCTCGGTCCTCAGCGCCTCCGCCGAGTCTCCGGTGCCCAACGGCCGCTTGCGCAGCCGCTGGAGGCGGTCGATCAGCTGGGGGACGTCGGGGTCGCCGACCACTCCCAGGGCCGCGAGCACGTCGGCACGGTTGGCCAGCACGTGCTGGAGCTCCGCGTGCACGTAGTTCGGCTCGTCCTGTCCGTAGAGCGCTTCGGCGTCGGGGGTGCGCAACTGGAGGTGGCCGGGGCGGCACAGGTTGCCCTTCTCGTCCTCCAGCCACGCGCTGTCGCGCAGGTTCCAGACCCACAGCGCGGGAACGGAGCCTTTCACGGTCCAGCCGTGATAGGCGGTGGCGGCCTCGACCGTCGCCTCGGGGCCGGTGATCAGCTTGGCCAGGGAATGGAGCAGCGCGGCCGTACGCCGCCGCCGCTCGTCGACGTTGCGCTCCGCGGTGATGTCCTTGACGACCCGTTCGAGGTCCTGCGAGGCCCTGTCGTCCAGGGTGTGCGTGGCCCGGAGCCGCCGCACCGCTTGGGTGCGTGTCCGGGAGGACAGCCAATGGTCGTGGGGCAGTCCTGTCCTCGTGTCGCGAGACCGGTCGTACTTCTTCACCCCCAGCACGACCGGGGCGAGCCGGGGGGTGTCCGCCACGCCCAGCAGACGGAGGAAGGCCGTGGGACTCAGACCACCGCTCCGCGAGACGGGCAGAAGCGTCTTGGCGTAGGAGCGATGCGCCCAGAGGAGCCCCGGGGTCCTGTGCGCGGCGGTCGCGAACCGGTCGCTTCCTGCGCTCTCCAACGACCGGGGGAGGTAGAGCCGGTCGGGCGCCGCCTGGCAGGCCTTCTCTTCCCCGTTCGCCCCGTACTCGTAAGCGTCGAGCCGCACGGTCCGGCCGATTCCCGGGCCCAGTCGCTCGCGCTCCGAGGCCGGGAGTTCGGCCATGGCCCGTTGGAGCAGGACCAGCCGGTCGGTTCCGGAGGCGTCGGTGGCCGGCAGACTGCCGCCGGTGCTCCCCAGGTGCGCGATGCGGCGCAGGACGGCCGCGGTGTCGTCACGGCGGACCAGATAGCCGCTCCTGCTCAACCAGCCGGTGACCCGCCGGGCCGCATCGTCGTCGCTCCAGTAGGCGGGATGCAGGTCCCGGAGGACGCCCAACGGATCCAGCAGCCCTGTTCCCCGACGATCGGCGAACAGGTGCTCGTACGGTGCGAGCCGCTGACCGTCGGCCGTGGCCAGGCATGCGCGGAAGCGCATCGTGAACTCCAGGCCGGCGCGGAGGGCAACGGCGGTGAGGCGGACCGTACGGTCGACGTCGTAGGCGGGCCGCTTGAGCAGTCCGACCGCATCCGAGACGTCGACCTCGTCCGGGAGCTCCACCGCACCGGCGGTCCTCCAGTCGGAAAGCACCTCGCGCCAACGGCCGTCCCGGTCGCGGGCGGCAACCGGGAAGCAGTGCTCCAGCTCCGCGAGCCGTGCGGTGTCCCGCTCCGAGATCACTCCGGTGAGCTCCTCCGCCTCGACCGCGAGGTCGGCGAGCGGGACGGCCGTCCCGTCCGGCACCGGCAGTGTGAGCGCGGCGGCCACCTCCTCCCTGGCACGCTCCAGGAATGCGCTGACGAGGCGGTCGGGGAGCCCGGCCTTGCCATGGGCGGACGTCCCGGTCAGAGGCAGCAGGTGCCAGGCCGACGGCTCCACCCGTCCGAGCACATCGAGTACCGCGGCCTGCCACAGGTCGGCGACGACCGGGACCAGTGCCGAGTTCAACGCGCTCGCGGCGAAACCCTCACGGCTGACGATCGGGTCGAACTGCGAGTGCACCCGGGCCGAGACAGCGAGCGGGGCCACCGGCAGTCCCGCGTGGACGTGCCCCGTCGCCGCTTCGTCCATCGGCAGTGCCACGGCCACCGGAACGGTGGGGCCGAGCTTCTTGTGCAGGCGGTGCCACCCGGGCCGGGACGGGATCAGCGTGTCGTAGACGCGCCACAGGCCGCCCCCAGTGGTCCGGGCCTCCCTGACCCGGACGGCGTGCTCCGCGCCGTCGACCGGCAGGCTCAGGCTGGTGACCTCCTGCCAGCTCAGCCGCAGGACCCTCGTCGAGCCCGGGCCGACGGGGCCGACGGCCGCCACCGTGACCTGTTCGAGGTGGCGCAGGAAGAGCAGGGAGCTGTCCTGCCAGTTCTCGAACCAGCTGAGGAGTTCCTCCGCAGAGAGGACCCCGGGGTCGAGCGGGATGCGGAAGACCGTCCACTCCCGCCCGGAAATGTCCGCCGGCAGGCGCGGGGGGTCGGCCGGCGCCAGGGTGATGTCGGCGAACCGCACGTGGTAGGGGTGGCCGTGCACCTCCCAGGACGTCGAGAGCAACCGAAGTGTTGCCAGGCCGATGCCGAACCGTCCGGTGCTCGCGGAGTCCAGGCGCTTGCCGCTGATCCACGGCAGCCCGAGCCTCGGGATGTCGGCCAGGCGCAGGCCGCTGCCGTTGTGCGCGATCAGGAGCTCGGTCGGCCGCCAGTGGAAGCGGATCTCCCGGGCTCCGGTGTCGTCGGCGTTCTGAACCATCTCGGAGAGCACCTGCAGCCTGTCCGAGGAGAGCGTCTCGGCGCCCTCCTGGGCGCCCTCCGCCATCTGCAGGAAGAGCCCCGGTACCTCACGAATGCCTTTGTCGAACAGCCCGATGGCGCGGGCGGCCTCCTCCGGTGTCCGCGCCTCGGCACCCGGATCGGGCTTCCCCGCCAACAGGGCCCGTACGGCCTCGGCCAGTTCATCGTCATTCCCACCCCTGGTCACACTGCCTCTCCTTTCCCCCCGGGTTCGGTTCTGGGGAAAAGGATCTGCACGGGAGCGGTGGTTCGCGTCACCACTGTCGGGATCCGGCCACATACCCAACGACCGCGGATCCGCCGATCACGGCTGCCGGCAGGCCGGGAGTGGGCGGGTCGTGGCCCGGTCCGGCCGCGACCAGGCACGCAACCCCGGCTGGATCGAGTACAGGAACAGCGATCGTTGTCAGTGGCAGGTGCTACTGCGTTCCCCGTCCGCCCGGAGCACGGGCCCGGGGGCTCGCCTCGCAGTCGCCTCCACTGACCGCCGGTTGTCCGACACCCTGCGGTGTCGGAC
>NZ_JBHXEM010000137.1:0-21469 GCF_042724755.1 Kitasatospora sp. NPDC127067
CACGGGCACAGCGGCCGGACGGCCGAGACGGGCACGGACGGGCCGCTGGCGGCCGGGACGGGCGCAGCAGGACGGCCTGACGGCCGACCAGGACGACGGCCAGGGCCCAGCAGCCGGGCGCGGCACCGGACGACGCGGGCAGGCGGCAGCGGGCGACGCAGGCGGGCGGCGGCGGGCCGCCGAGGCCGGCCAACCGGCCCAGCCCGATGCAACACGAAGTGCAACACGCCCACCCGCCCCCGCCCCCAGCCACATAACACCTGGTCAGACCCGCAACACGGCCCCGTGTTGCACCCCACCGCAACACCGCGTTGCACCCCCGCGTTGCACCCCCGCGTTGCACCCCCGCGTTGCACCCCCGCGTTGCACCCCGCCGCCGAGCACCACCACCAGGACCAGGCCGCCCGACAAGGCCGGCCTCCCCGGCGGCCACCGTCCCGGCCCTGCCCCGCCGCCCCGGACAGCGCCTCGGACGGCGGCCAGGACCGCCAGCACCTGGCGGCCGTCGACACCCCGGAAGCGGCCACCACCGAGCACCAGCCGCGGCCCGCGCCCCGGCACCTGTCGCGCCCAGACCACACACAGGGGAACAGGGGTATCCGCCCACGTCACAGCACGCGACAGCACCCCATCGCGACAGGCAACGCGACAACCCACACGACAGCCCACCGAGCACTCCTGGGCGACCACCAGAACAGCCTCCAGGGCGGCCTGACGGCCACCCAGCCGCCCAACCGGGACAGCGGCACAACAGAACGACGGACGGCCCGGGACGGCGGCACAGCGAGGCCCGGACGGCCCCGGACGGCGGGACGGCGACGGCGACAGCAGGCACCCGGACGGCCCGGCCCGACGGCGGCCCCGGACCGGCGGCGGCCGAGCAGACGCAGCAGGCCCGGGACGGCGGCGCGGCGAGGCGGGCACGGCCACCGGGGACGGCGGGCCCGGCCTGGACGAAACCGAACACCAACCCCCGCCACCACCCCGCCAACCGCAATTGAGAACCGAATTCACACCACCACCCGGCGGCCAATCCGCCAAAACAACCAGACGGAATACCCGAAGGAATTCACCCCCATTCCACACCCAACAACACCCCACCAGCCCCGCCAACGGCCGACCCCACCCCCCGACCCCACCCGCCACCACACACAGTCACCAAACCCCGCCCCGAACACCCACCCCGCCACCACCCCAACAGGCACAACCAAAGGTCCAGACAACCCGCCGTGCGAGGCCATTCCACGCCCACCACAACCAACAGGTCACACCCGGCGGCCCTTCGCCGGGTAGAGCTTGGCGTGCAGTAGTCGGTCTTCCCACCACGGGTCATCCGGGGTGGAGACCAGCGCGGCCACCTGCTCGCGTTTGGTCGGGGCGGGCAGCACCAGCGGGCCCAAGTCCTTGACGGCGCGGTCTTGTTCGCACTGCGGGCACTCAAGCCGATCCGGGCTGGCCTTCTCGGTTAGCTCCAGTTTCGAGCCCTCCTTCCCGCCGATCGAGCCCCGGCACGTCCAGCACGGGCGCAGCGCGGCGTTCGCCGCCCGGGCCGCTTCCAGCTGCTCCTGGGCCTCCCGCTCCAGACGCTCGGTGTGTTCCTGGTGGCAGGTCCAGCAGCGGCCGCCGGGGTGGCGGGTCCACTCCACGCGGCGGCCGTCGGGGCCGTAGTGCCAGGTGCTCTCCTTCTTCGGGACGTTGCCGCAGTCGGCGCAGGCGAGGGTGCGCATCCACTCGCGGTGCTCCTGGCGGGCTTTCTTCTCCCGGGCCTTCTGGCGCTGGTTGTAGGCGGCGCGGTTGTCCGGGTTCTCCAGGGCGTCGAGCAGGGAGTGCCGGCCGGGGCGGCCGTAGCGCCACCAGACGGGGCCGAGGGGGCCGTGCTCGGCCAGCAGCTCCAGCGTGGTCGCGAGGACGGGCACGGCGTCGTCGTACTCGCGCCAGCCGTCGCCGTCGTTGTCATCCTGGGTCACGGTCCACCCGGTGCCGCGCCAGATCTCGGCTGACAGGTCCGCCACGGCCTCCTGGCGGTTGGCCAGGGCGACGGGTCCGGCGCCGGTGACGACCAGGGCGACGGGCGGGTAGCCGGGCCGGGTGTGGGGGCCGGGGTAGGTGCGGCGCCACCAGTGCACCGTTCGGTCGGCCGGGTCCTGCTCGGCCAGCGCGGGGTCGGTGCTCTTCACCTTGGTGCGGAACAGCTCGCGGTAGGCGGTGAACTTCGCCGCGACCCGCTCCGGGGCCATGGTGGAGCGGTCGACCTCGACCATCAGGACCGGCACCCCGATCTCCGGGGCCTGCCACACCGCGTCCGGGCGCACCTTTCGCCGGCCGCCCGGCAGCAGGAACTCGACCTCGGTCGCCCAGTCGGTCACGGTGCCGACCCCGCCCGCGGCTTCGGGCGCGGTGCCGCCCCGGACGAAGGCGAGCACGGTCTCGTTGACCGCCATCGCGTGCTGGGCGCCGGAGCGTCCGGCGCCCCGGGCCGTGGAGCCCATGTCGGCGCGGGGCAGGCCGAGTACCTGCCCGGCCGCCTCCAGTCCGACCGTTCCCTCCAGCCGCCAGGTCTTGTGCCGGTTGCGGGTGTTGCCGTCGGAGGCGACCAGGCCGTGCAGCGCGAGGTCGCCGAGGGCCTGCCGGATCGCCTTGTTCGACGCCGCCCCGGGGCGCAGCAGGCGCTGGAGCTGGTCGGCGGTGGCGACCTTGAGGACGCCGAGCGCGCCGAGGACGTCGGCGCGCAGCGCGGTGGTCGAGCCGTTGGGGTTGGCGGTGCCGCGCCGGTACGCGGTCCGTCCCGGCCGGGACGGCTCGGCCGGTTCGACGGCGTCGGCCTGGTCGTCGTTGTCGTCGGGCTGGGCGAGGCGCTGACGGGTGCTCACGGGCTTCTCCCGGTG
The DNA here is from genome assembly GCF_042724755.1 of Kitasatospora sp. NPDC127067. Taxonomy (NCBI): domain Bacteria; kingdom Bacillati; phylum Actinomycetota; class Actinomycetes; order Kitasatosporales; family Streptomycetaceae; genus Kitasatospora; species Kitasatospora sp. NPDC127067. The sequence goes on from NZ_JBHXEM010000137.1 coordinate 2,886, forward strand.
GTCGTGGTCGGCTGCTGCCTCTCCGGGATATCCGGCGCTCCTGACAGCCGCCAAGCCCGTTGTCGGCTCGCGTGCCGCGCCCTCTCCCACCACCCCTGATTCCGGCCCGCCGCCGCCCCCGACCAGCGAGCGGCCGGCACCAGCCGGACGCGAGAAAAGGAAAAGCCCACCGCAGGTGCAACAACCCGAACCGACCAACCGACAACGCCACAACCACAAACCAAAACCAAAAGCAGAAAGACGGGAGAAGAGGGTTGTCAGAATGCGGCGGCGGCCCGAATTCGGGCGCTGAGCTGGGCGGATTCGCCTCTCGGGTCCGAGGTGGCCGGTAGGGGCAGCGGAGGGGGAAACGGCAGGGGGAACGGAAGCGGTCCGGCAAACTAACCAGGCTCACCAAGGTACCGGTGAGTTTCCTTGATAGGCCATCAAGGAAACTCACCAAGGCACCTTGATGGCCATCCCAGCAGGTCAGAGGCACGCTGGTCGGGCCGCAGAGAGCCCCGAGGTCGGGACCGGTTGGCGGACGGGATTACGGACCGCATTTCGGACCGGTTAGAACGCGGGATACCTTGATACCGGAAGTTACCGAATCGTTATGGACTACCAACCTTGATGGTGAGAAATCCGGTGAGTTTCGTGGGGTTCCATTCTCCGAGCACGGGATAAGCCCGTGCTTCGGAATGAGGGAGCACCTTCGTGCACGGGGATCTGGAGACCGACCACGACGTCCTGGTCACGCTTCACCGCTTCACGCTGGCGACCGCCGAGCAGCTCCACCAGCTGCACGGCGGCACCGCCGGGATCAAGCAGACCCAGAAGCGGCTGACCCGCCTGCACACCGACGGCCTGGCCGACTTCGTGACCCTGCCCCAGGCCGGCCGGGCGAAGGCCTGGCACCTCACCGCCCAGGGCGCGGCGGTGGCGGCCACCTTCCCCGAGGCCCGCCGCACGGCCGCCCAGACGCCGGACGGCGAGCAGCTCGCCGTGCGGCACGGTCGCGAGCACCTGCTCGACGTCGGCCGGATCCACACCGCCTTCGTCGCCGACGCCCGCCAGCGCGGCGAGGACTGCGGCCCGCTCGACCTCCGCCCCTCCCCGGAACTGCCGGTCGGCGCAGCGGCGTACCGGCCCGCCGCCGAGCTCACGTACACCGCCGGCACCGGCGACCAGCGCCACCGGTTGCGGGCCTTCGTCGAACGCCACCGCCCCGGGGTCGGCGCCGAGGAGACCGCGGCGCAGTTGGCGGCCTGCGCCGCCGTGTGGGAGCAGGCCGGGCCGGGCGGCCGGGCGTGGGAGCGGCTCTGGCGCTCCTTCCCGCGGCTGCTGGTGGTCCTGGTCGGCACGACGGCCGCCGGGGTGCGCTCGGCGGTGGCGGACCTGCGCCTCGCCGCCGAGGAGAACCCGGCCGTCGCCGAGATGCTCACCTCCGTCCCGGCCGGCGCCGCCCGGATCGAGGACCTCATCCAGCGCGGCCCGTCCGCACCCATCTGGCACCCGCTCAGCAGCGGCGGGCGGGCGTGCGGGTGGACGGAGCTGTAGGCGGTGAGCGGGAGCCGCTGGGTGGCCCGCTGGCCGTCCCGGCCGCCCTCCTCCTCGCTCCTCCTCCCGGCCGGTGGCGCCGCGAAGCGGGGCCGCCGGGCCGCCGCGCAGCGGACAACCCCTCACGTCGTCGGCGCGCAGCATCAGGTGGCCGGGATCTTGTCTCCGCTCCTGCTCTGCGCGCCGACTCCCCTGCTCCTCTTCTTCGGTGCTCCGGTGCCGGACTTCACCCAGCACCCGCTCAAGGTGCCCAGGGAGAAGTAGTCGGCGCGAGGCAACCCATGGACAACGGGCTCTGAACTGCACAAATCCGCTTCCGGCGGTACCGCCTGACGCAAGCCCGAGAAGCAAGCCCGAGAAGCAGCCCCGAGTAGCAAGCCCGAGTAGCCACCGCCAGAAGCAACCTCAGAGGCAACCCGCGCCGGGCCCGGCTGCGGTGTGCGCGCGGGAGGTCAGCGCCACCGGTAGGACGTGGTGGTCATCGCCGGGAGCAGCACCGGCCCGCCGGTCGCGTCGGTGCCCGGCCGGAGGGCCTGGTCGAGGACGGCGCCGACGTCCGGGTAGAGGTGGAGGCCGGCCGCGTCGGCCACCGGCAGCCACACCACCGGCGCCTGGCCGGGGTCGTCCTGCTCGACCGCCGCGACGGCGGCCGCCAGGTGGTCGGGCAGGTGGGCGGTGAAGACCAGGTGCCGGCGCCGGAACGGCACGCTCTCGCCCGGCCGCTCGGTCTCCTGCTCCTGGACGAAGCGGAGCACCGGAGGGTCGGGCAGCACGGCCAGGTCGAGGCCGAGCTCCTCGAGCAGCTCCCGGCGCAGCGCGTCGGCCGGTTCCTCGCCGTCCTCGTCCTCGACCACGCCGCCGGGCAGCGAGTGCTGGAGGCCGGCGTCCCGCTGGCGCCGGATCAGGCAGACGCGGCCGTCGTGGACCAGGACCGCACACACCCGCACCCGGACCGGTCCGGCCACCGTGCCGGCGGTCACCGCCGGGCCCAGGCCGGGCAGGCGGGCTCGTGCCAGGTGGTGCGGACGACCACCCCGCCCGGGGTCAGGTGCTCGCTGGACCAGGTCCGGCAGCACCCGGCGCTGCCCGGCCGGGCCGGGGCCGGCGGCCATCCGGCACGGACCGGGGAAGCGGACGCGGACGTGGTGAACGCGGCCGGGCGGCGGCGACGGCGGCGCCTGGTGATGGGTGTCGTCATGTCGCAGGCTCTGCCCACCCCGCTGCCGGGCCGAACCCCGCCGCCACCCGAACGGCCCAGCCCCGACCGTTTCTAACCGGCCGCTGACCTGCGGCGACACCCGAAACTCACCGGGTCCGAGGCGAAACTAACCAGCGGCCCGGGGCGAAACTCACCGGCCGTGGGGCGAAACTCCCCAGTGCAGGTCAGCGGGGGTGCCGAAACTCCCCGGTGCAGGTCAGCGGCCTGCACCGGGGAGGGGCCGGGTCAGGACCGGCGCCACCAGGAGCTGGTGCGCTTCGCCTCGGCGGCCGCGGCTTCGGCGGCGGCCCGCTCGCGCTCGGCGGCCTCCCACGCCTTGCGGTCGGCGTCGGCCTGGCGGCAGCCGGCGCACAGCCCGTCGTCGTTCCAGCCCCGTTCCTTCTCCTCCCACCGCTCGTCCGAGAACGGCGCCGAGCAGCGGCGGCAGGCCGGACGGCGCCGCTCCCGCTCCGCCGCCTCCCGCGCCCGGCGGGCCCGGTCCGCCTCCGCCCGCTCGACGGCCAGCAGCTCGTCGCCGTCCGGGTTGTCGAGCGCGTCGGTGAGGGTGTGCCAGCCGCGGCGACCGAACCGGTGCCACACCGGGGCGTCGGCCCCGTGGCGGCGCAGCAGCGGCAGAGTGGTGGCGACGACCGGCAGGGCGCGGTGGTGGTCGCGGGCGTGGACGGCGTCGCCGCCGTACGCGGGGGCGTGCCAGATGTCCTCGGAGGCGGCCTCGACCTCGGTCATGCGGTTGAGCAGGCGCTCGTGGTCGCGCTTGGCCTTCTCCTTCTTCTGCTGTGGGGTGAGCCGCTTGGCTCCGGGGCGGTCGCGCTTGCGGCCGGCCTCCAGGACCAGGGCGACCGGCGGCAGGCCCTCGCGGCCGGTGGGCGGGTAGACGGTGGGCCACAGCCGCAGGTCGTGCGTACGGGCGCGCCAGCTGCGCAGCGAGGCCTCGAAGGCCGCCTTCGTCGTGCCCTTCGCCGGGAGCTCGCACCAGGCGCGGTAGCCGGTGAGCTTGTCGGCGAGCTCGCCGGCGCTCTCGTTGTCGCGGTCGACCTCGACCAGGAGCACCGGCACGTCCGCGCCGGGGTCGCGCAGCACGAGGTCGGTGAACAGGGAGCGGCGGTGCGGGATCGGGTGCTCGACCTCGGTGGTGAACGCCTCCAGGTGCCCGAGTCCGGCGCGGGCGAGGAGGCCGGCGGTGGCGACGACGTCCAGGGCGTGATCGGAGTACGCCGTTGCCCGGCCGTCGCGCTCGGTGCGCAGCTTGGACAGCTTCGTCCCGGCCGGGAGCAGTTGGGCGGCTTCGCGGCGGCCGGCTGCGGTCAGGGTCCACAGCTTGCGGTTGTCCGGCAGGCGCAGCTCCTCCCGCACCCTCCCGGCGGCCGCCAGGTCGACCAGGGCGTCGCGGGTGGCCTTGTCGTTCCGCTGTCCCGGCAGGATCAGATGCCAGAGCTCCCTCGCGGTGGCGCGCTGGAACAGGCCGAGCGACACCAAGACCCCACGCCGCACCGGTTCCGTCGAGTCCGCCTTCCACCGCACCTCGGCAGCACGGTGAGAAGGGTTGTCGCCACGCCGTGGGCCCCTTGTCCGGGGCTGCTGGCCTGCGGAAACGGGCCGGTCGGCCGCCGGGGGCACGGAGGTGCCGGCGGAGGTGCCCGCGGAGGCGGCGCCGGGGCCCTTGTCCCGGCCGGGCGAGGCCTTCGCATGGCCGGTCTGGTGGTGGTCGGCGGCCTGGTCGTCGTCGTCCGGACTGGGCGCGGCGAGCGAGGTGGTGGACATCGAGTTGGCCTTCCGTCAGCAGGAAGCCGGGGTCGGCGCGGTGGCCGGCCCGGCACCCGGACCAGCGCCCGGGTGCGGCCGACACTGCACACCGCCCCCTTGTCCGCGGCCTGACCACACCCCTTGTCCGACCCCTTGACCAGCGTGTTGTCCCGCCCGATTCGCCCAGGTCTTGGGCCTTGTCCTCCCGGTATGTCCGTGACCGACACCACAGACCGTCAGGCCGCGCGCCCAGGCGCCGACGCGCGCGGTGCGGACGCGCGCGGTGCGGTGCGGTGCGGACGCGCGCGGTGCGGGTGCGGAGCGGACGCGCGCGGTGCGGGTGCGGAGCGAAGTCCGCGCGGCGGTGCGGGTGCGGAGCGAAGTCCGCGCGGCGGTGCGGGTCCGGGTGCGGGTGCGGGTGCGGGTGCGGGTGCGCGCGGTGCGGTGCGGTGCGGGACGGGGTCCGCGCGGCGCGGCGGTGCGGTGCGGTCGTCGGGCTTCCTCCGGCACCGCGCGCGGCACTTTGTCCAGGGGAAATGCGCCGTTGTCCAGGGGAAACGCGCGGCCGCACCAGTGCGGCGGACCACCGCGCGACGCACTCTGCAGGGCCTGTCCATAGGCGCGCCGCGCGCTGCTGGGACTGTCCATCGCGCGCGGGCCGGCGCGCGGTGCGGGCGAGGTCCGCATGGTGCGGTGCGGTGCGGTAGCGGCGCGACTACCGCACCGGCCTTTGCGGGTGCGGTGCGGAAGCCGACGCGGTGCGGGGCGAGGTCCGCGCGGTGCGGTGCGCGCGGAGCCCGCGCGGTCTGCCATGGGCGCGCCGCGCGCTGCTGGAGCTGTCCATCGCGCGCGGGCCGGCGCGCGGCCGCGTCGGCCGGCCCGGCCTACCAGCGGGTGAGGTCCTCCCCCAGCGCCCGGCGCAGCAGGGCGAGGGCGCCTTCGGCGCCGGGGCAGCGCAGGGGCTCGCCGCTGGCGGCGTCAGCGACGAGGCTGCTGTCGATCAGAGCGGTCCAGGTTCCGCGCTGGACGTCGTACTCCTCGATCCAGCCGACCGGGCGGCCGCCTTGCTGGAGCTCCTGGACGCCCGGGTGGTCGGGCCAGGTGAGGTGGACCAGGCCGTCGCCGAGCGCGTCGCGGTCGGGGTCGCCGAGGCCGCGGTCGGAGGGCACGCTCCAGCCGGTCGGGCGCTTGAGAGCCAGGCGCGGCACGCCGGGCATCGCCCGCTCGGGGCGCAGCAGCTCGATGTGCGTGCGGTGCAGGAAGTCCAGGGCCTGGCCGACCGTGCGGTGGGTGCTGGTCCCGCTGGCCGGGTTCGTCAGGGCCACGGCGGCCTTGGAGCCCCGGTGCTTGGCGGCGATGTGTCCGGCCTGCCCCCACGGGCCGTCCGGCAGCGGTGCGGTCCAGCCGATCGGCCGGCCCCGGTAGAGGAGCTGGTGGACGTCCTGGGCCTGCGGGTCGTCCCAGGAGGCGAGGAGCCAGCCCTCACCGACCGTCAGGTCCAGGTCGTCGAGGCGGTCCGGCTCGCCGAACCGGAGCGTCGGGATCGTGCACGCCGCGCGGCGCAGCGCCTCGAACTCCTCCTCCCGGTGCTGGGCCGGGGCCGCGGGTGCTGGCGCCTGCACGGCCGCCCCCAATTCGGCTCGGTCCGAAACAGCGGGGGCCGCCGTCCCCACCGGGCCGGGCGCTGTTTCGGACCGATCCGAAACAACCGGCTCAACTGGAGACGTGGCTGGGGCAGGAATTTCGGACCGATCCGAAACGGCCGGTGCGGCAGGCTGCCCGGCCAGGATCTTGGGGTCGACCCGGGCCAGCACGTCCGGGCGCATCAGCATCTCCTCGGCCCGGCGCAGCTCGCGCTCGTCCGCGGTCAGGCCGGGCCAGCGGACCTCGTCCCGCGCGTCCTGCGCGGCCTCGTTCATCCGGCAGCCGAGCGAGACGTGGGCCTTGTAGAAGTCCTCGTAGGCGGCCACCGGATCGTCGTCCACCGCGTCCAGGAACGCCCTGGCGGCATCCACGGTGGCCTTCGCGTACCGCAGCACCTCCGCCCGCGCGCCCTCCAGGCCGTCGTCCTTGGCCTTGTCGCGGGCCGCCGCGGACTTGCACTTCGGGGAGCAGTAGATCGCCCGGCGCCCGCGCTTGCCGCGCTCGGGCCGCGGCACGAGCTCCTCGCACCCCTTCCGCTCGCACACCGCGCCCACCGCCACGTCGAACAGCACGTCAGCAGCACCGGAATTTCGGACCGACCCGTTTTGCATGCCCGGATCGTAGCTTTGACGATCCCCCAGGTCACAGCCCATTTCGGACCGATCCGAAACTCCCGGCCGCCGGGGCGGCCATCAAGGAACCCGAAATGCGGACCGGGGCAAAACTCGCCGCCGCCGCGCCCGGTGCAGCGACCCGCGCAGCGCTGCACCGGGTGCTGCACGGAGCAGCAGCGGTGCAGCGGCCGGACGTGCTGCTGCTGGCGCCGGTGCTGCACGTTGTCCCGCTGCCCGGAGCGGCAGCGCAGCACGTTGTCCCGTCACCGGCCGTAGCCGCCCGCCCCCTTGTCCTGCTACCCGCCGCCCCCTTGTCCGGGGTTGTCCCGCGCAACGGACCGGTTGTCCCGCTGCGCATGCGCAACCCGCTGCGCAACGGCGCCTTGCGCATGCGCAACGGCTTGGTCGCCACCATGCGCATGCGCATCCGCCGGACCCGGCCCGGTGCGCAACCGGCCCGGCCGACCGCCCGGCGAAGGCCTGCGGCGGCCGCGGCTGCGATCCCCGTCGCACCGCCCCCACCTGCGGGTTCGCACCCGGCGCGCAGGGTCCGCACCCGCCTTTGCGCATCGTGGTCGGGGCGGTTGCGATACGCAACGCAAGTCGCACCCGGCTCCGGCCGTTGCGCAGCCGGCGGTTGCGCGGGCCGTCGCAGTCGCAGCACCCGGCGGTGCAGCACGCGCTGCTGCTGCACCGCCGCAAGCAGCAGCAGGGTGTAGCAAGGGCCTACACGGGGAGCAGCAGCACGCCCGGGTGCAGCAAGGCCGGCCTTGCTGCACCCGTGACCGTCCAGCCCGGGTGCCGGTTGCACCGGTATGACGACTTCTCCGCTGTCCTGGCCGCCGCTGCCCTCCCCGTCCGGCCGCGCCGAGGACGAGCCCGCGTCCGAGCCCGACGACCAGGCGCTCGACCCCGGCCGGCTGGCCGCACTCCACCGGGGCCGTGACGCGGGGGAGGCGGCGGCCGCGTGGGTGCGTGAGCTGGCCGCCCGGCAGGGCGAGGAGGAGCACCGCCGTGCGTTGGAGCGCGCGGCCGAGGCGATCACCCTGGCGAGCAACCGCGAGGTCATCCCCGGCAGCGACGGCCTGCTGTCCGAGGAGCTGCGGTACACCCTGGCGGCGGACGTGCTGCTCGGTGCCTCGCACACCATCGGCACGCTGCCCGAGCTCGGCGGCGGCGAGCGGCTCGCCCTGGTCGCGGTGTGCGCGCTGGCCGCGGCCTTGCCGTCCTGCGTGCTCGGCGACCTGGAGCGCGAGCTCACCCTGCTCGCCGACGAGCTGGACGCCGCCACCACCGCTGGCCGCGCCGCCGCTGCGGGCACCGGTTTGGCCGGGTGAGCACCACCAGGCGCCGGGCGCTCGGGCCCGGCGCCGCCCGGGTGCTGGCCGACACCGTCCGGGCGCCCCGTACTCCGCCGCCGTGGTCGCCAGCCGCTGTCGACACCGCGCTGCACACGGTGCTGGACGACTTCGAGCGGACCGCCGCGCCCTGGCGGGAGGCCTTCGAGGACCTGGACGAAGACGTCCTCGCCGAGACCGCCGCCGAGGCCCGCGTCTTCGGCGCCGATCCGGCCGGCGCCGTCGACGAGCTGGTGCGCGGCCTGCTCGGGCAGCTGGCCAGCTGGCAGGCCGCGATCGGCGAGCTCGGCCGCGCGCTCACCGCGGCCGCGCAGGAGAGGCCGCTGCCGGACTGGGCCGCCGACGCCGGCCGCACCGAGGACGTCCGCTGGCGACGGGCCCGCACCGCGCTGCTGGAGGCCGTCGCCCGCCACCACCACGGCACCGTGCCTACCGAGCCCTCCGCCGACCGGCCGTAGTGATCAGCACCGGCCGCCGCGCGGGAGAATGAGCCGGGTGACCAGCACCCAGCCCCTGCCCCGCGGCATCAGCGCCCTGATCCCCGACGCCCGCGCCAAGGCGACGCCCGGCGAGAAGGCCGCCGCCCAGCTCGCGCACCTGCGCTCCGCGACCGTCCCGGTGCCGGTCCTCGCCGCGGCCGCCGCGCTGATCGCCCCGCAGCTGGAGGACCCGGACCCGGCCACCCGCCAGGCCGCCGGCGCCGTCCACGCCCGCCTGCTCGCCGCCATCGAGGACGCCGCGCCCGACCGGTAGCCGGCCACAGTCCCAGCCCTGTCCCAGCACCGACACGCAACGCCTCCACCAGGCAGAACGGGGTGGGACAGTCCCAGGACCGTCCCAGCAAAACGCCCGAAACGGACACCCTGAGACAGGGCTGGGACGCCGCCGTCCCAGCCCGGCGAAGCAGTCGTCGGCGGGCCGGACACAGATGACACAGGCGACACAGATACGCCCCTCCACCAGGGCAAACGCGGCCCTCATGACACAGGTGACACAGGGCGAAACAGACATAGCGGGGCATCCTGCCGGGGCGGAACACAGCCGTGACACAGGACGCGACACAGCCCGCCACAGCCCCCGGCGGCCCGGCCCGCGCACCGGTCCGCCGCACCGACCGCGGTTCCGGCCACCCGCCCCGGGAACGATCCGGGCATGGACAGCGAGCACCAGGACCAGGCCGGCCCGGTCGACGAAGCGCGGGCCCGGGAGCTGACCGAGCAGCTGCGCACGGCGATCGAGGACGTTCGGGCCGCCGTCCTGGTGCTCGCCCGCCGGGTCCGCGCCGCCCACCAGGCCCGGGTCTGGACCGTGCTCGGGCACCCGTCGTGGTCGGCGTACGCGCTCGCGGAGTTCGGGATCGGCCGCTCGACCGCGTACCGGCTGCTCGACCTGGCGGCCGTCGCCGAGGCGATCGAGACCACCGTGCAGTCCGAGCTCGAGGTGTCCCACGCGTGGGACAGCACCGACCTGTTCCTGCCGGTGCGCGCGGTCGTCGACCTCAAGGGCCGGGTCAGCGAGCTCACCGACCTGATCGCCGCCCGCCTCGCCGACGCCCACCAGGACGCCGGCGGCGCCGTGCTCCCGGCCGGGACGGTCGGCGGGATCGTCGCCGCCGCGGTCGCCGAGGTCCGCGCCCGCCCCGACATCCCGGCCGCCGAACTGGAAACCGGCCCCGCCCCGGACGGCATCACCGCCGAAGCCTGGCGCCGCCACGTGAGTGCCGGCCGCGACCTGGTCGCCCAGCACCGCGCCGCCCAGCACCGCATCGGTGTCCTCGCGCTGGAGACCGTCCCGGCCTACGTCGGCGACCGCCAGGCCGAGGACGTCCTCGCCCGGGTTGCCGACGACATCGGCATCACCACGGAGGAGATCCTCGCCTGCCGCCGCTACGCGATCTCCGGGGACGTCCGGGCGATGGACGGCTGGTAGACCAGCAGGCCAGCGGCGGGGACTTCTACTTTTGGGCCCTCATTTGAGGGCCGATTTTTGAAACCGCCGCAGGTCGGAAGCCTGCGGCGCGGCGGCCCGAAACGGTCAGATCTGGCGGTGCGGGTCGGAGAAGGTCAGGCCGCCGGCCGCGAGCGAGCGCCGGGCCGGGGCGGGTGCGGCCGCGGTCTCACCGGGCGGCTGGCGGAAGTCGGCGCCCTGCTCGACCGGCAGCAGCCGGCGCCCGCCGGACTGGGCGGGAAGATGCGCGTTGGCGGCAGGGTCGGAGAAGGCGGGCAGCGAGAGGCTGCGGCGGTCGGTCATGATCACCAGTGTCGCAGCCTGGGCGGGCACGGGTGGGCCAGTCCGCTATCACCGGTGGTAGCGGTCTGGCCCTGGCCACCAGTTCCAAGCGCAGGCGGCCGCTGTTTCAGATCTCCTGAACAGAGTGGTTAAGCCTCTGCTACCACGCCCTGCCGGTAGGGCCAACGGAAACGGCCCGGGCGGTCGCCCGGGCCGTTGGTGAAGTTCGCGTGGTCAGGCCTGGCGGGCCTGGCGTCCGCTGTCGCCGCCGGTGCGGCGTAGGGGGAGGACGTTGTCGTTGCCGTCAGCCTTGGAGGTGAGCCGGTAGTAGACGGTGTCGTCGATCTTCTCCATCCAGCCACGTTCGACGAGCTGGCCGCGCAGACGCGAGAAGAGCGAGGGGTCCATGTTGATCTCGGCGGCGAGTTCCTTGGCGTCCAGGGGGACGGCACCGCTGGAGGGGTCTTGGTCGTGGGAGGCGTAGAGCATGACGACCTGGCGCTGGTTGGGTGCCAGGGCGCTGGTCAGCCGCATGATCTTGCGGACGTCCTCGCGTGAGTTGATCTGCATGGTCGTCACTCCCCCTTGGGCTTCTTGTCACTGCGAGGCTTGCGCGTCTTTTTCACCGGCTCCACCCACTGGGGGATCTCTGGCGGATTCCACGCCTTGATCGCCTCGCGCTGCTCGGCGGCCCCGCCCTGGGAGCACAGGTAGGGCGTGGCCTTCCAGAAGGTGTACCGGCCGAGGGTCTTGCCCGGCAGCAGCAGACGCATCCCGGCGAGCTTGTCGATGTGCCGCTTGAGGGCCTTCGAGTCCATCTTCAACCGCTTGGCGATGTCAGGCACCAGCATCTCCACCGGCTCGTCCGGGCCGGGCATGTTGGCGACGAACCAGATCAGCACGCGGCACTCGCGGTCGGTCAGGGCTTCGACGCCCTCGGCGATGCCGTTCATCCGCTTGTTGTCGATCGTGCTGTAGCCGGCCTCGTAGCCGAACCGGGTCTGCGGGACGGCGTTGCCGTCGGCGTCGAACCGCCGCGCTCGTGCTGCCACGCCCCCTCCTTCCCACCGATGGACTCTTAGTACATATGTGGGCTCGCTGCGACCCAGGAATAGACTATCGGTCCATGGACTATGAGTCCATTAAGGACACGCCGGGGATCCCCGAAATGGACTAGAGGTACATGGACTCATGGTCCATTCCAGGGATCTCGGGATCCCTTCCGGAGATCCTGAGATCCCCCTTGGTGATCCCACGATCCCCATCCGCCGCACGTTTCCCAAGGTCAGCGCGTTGCACTGCCGTCCCCCTCTAGTTACTGGTAACTGACGTGCGGCAGGCACACCACGATCAGGGGCTGGTCCACGGGAACCGCCGCCGCTGGGGCCGTAGGCCCCGGCCCGGCACCGGCGAGCTCACGGTGGGCCTCCGGCAGGCTGACCGCCTGTGCCGCTGCCGCCGCCCGGGTCGGGCTCCCACCTCGGCCTGCTGGGTGAAGGCGGGGAAGGTCACGGCGCCAGTCACGGAATTCCGGCTGCCGCCGGAACCGGGCCCCAGGGGGCCCTTTCCATGCCTACGAGTTCCGGTGGTTGGCGCCCGTGCCCTGCCGCTGCTGGTGCCACGGTGCGGTACGCGGGTGCAGGCCTCGGGCGGCTCTGGTCAGCGCTCCCAGGTCGTGGAGGTGGCCAGCAATGTGTTCGTCAGGTGGGTGGTGACGTCGGCAACCGCTCGGTACGCGGGCAGGCCGGAGTCCTTGGGGCAGGCCGGGTCGGCAGGTGGCCCCGCCCGGTACAGGCACCGGCCACTTTCACCGGGGGCAACTGCCCAGGCCGGACCGGCCACGGTCCGGCCGGTGCGGTGACGGGCCGACGGCGGGGCCGGCCACGGCCCTGACGGCGGATCCGGCGGCGCAGGGCAGGCGGCAGTGGATGGTCCAGCGCATCCGGGCGCTGGCCAGGGTGCGGTAGCGGAGCGCGCCGCGCTCAGCCACCCGGTCCGCTGTCGACCGCAACGTCGTTGTGGTTGCCGCCCTGTCCCGGCCCGGGCGGAAGGGCACGCCGGTCACTGACGGGGCGGGGAGATCGAGGGGCCGACTCAGGGGCTGGCTGGCGGCCGGTCAGGGCACGATGTGCACGGTGACGTAGAGGTCGCCGTTCTCGCCGCCGTTGGTGCCGCGCTCGCCCAGGCCGCGGAGCCGGACGCGCTGTCCTTCGCGGAGGCCGGCGGGGAAGCGGACCTGGTGCTCCTGGACGCGCTTGGGTACGAGGCCGGTCCCGCGGCACAGCGAGCACCAGCCGTTGTCCTGGCGGCGGGGGTCGCCGGCGCAGTCGGGGCAGGTGCTGCGGGCGTTCTGCCGCAGCGGCACGGTGGCGCCGTGCCGGGCTTCCTCCCGGCTGAGCGTGACGTTGGTGTTGAGGTCCTTGCCGCGCCGGGGCGCGTGGCGGCCGTAGTAGCGCTCGCCGATCTCGTTGAGGGCGGTGCGGGCCTGGTCGGCGTCCTGGAGGCGGTCGTCTGGGTTCTTGGCGAGCAGGCGGGCGACCAGGTCCTCGAGTTCGGGGTAGACGTCGGGGCGCAGGGCGCGCAGGTCCGGGGGTGGCTGGGTGGCGTGCTGGTGGGCGAGGTTCCAGAAGGTGGCGCCGGTGAACGGGGGTGTGCCGGCGAGGGCTTCGTGGAGGACGCAGCCGAGCGCGTACAGGTCGGAGCGGTGGTCGAGTTCGCCGGTGAACGCCTCGGGGGCCATGTAGGCCGGGGTACCGATGAGGACGCCGGTGGTGGTGATGTCGTGCTTGGTCTCGGAGCTCTTGGTGATGCCGAAGTCGACCACCTTCGCGGTGGAGGCGGCGGACTCGTCGTCGAGGACCATGATGTTGGCGGGCTTGATGTCGCGGTGGACCAGGCCGGCGTCGTGGGCGGCGGCCAGGGCGTCGGCGATGCAGTAGGCGATGTCCAGGGTCTCGGCCCGGCCGAGCGGTCCGTCCTTCAAGGCTGCGGAGAGCGGATCGCCGTCGATCAGTTCCATCACCAGGTAGGCGACCTGGCGGCCGTCGTGGACGGTGGAGCCGAAGTCATGGACGGTGACGATGCTCGGGTGGGACAGGCCGCCGGCGACCGCGGCCTCGCGGGCGAACCGGGCGACCTGGCGGCTGCTGTTGGGGCTGCCGTCCGCAGTGAGGACCTTGACCGCGACCCAGCGGTCGACCTTCGGGTCGTAGGCCTCCCACACCTGGCCGAAGCCGCCCGCTCCGATCCGCTCGACGAGCTCGTAACGCCCGTCCAGCACGGTCCCCGCCTGCACGAACTCCCCTTCCGGTAGCGGCCGGTGTGTCCGGTCCGTCGGTCACGCTACGCGGAACTCCCCGTCTGGGGCAGGGTGAAACCCGAACGCAGGACAGAGGGGCGGCCGTACGCTGATGGCCGGGCCCCTCACGTCGACGAGTGTGAGGGGCCCGGCCATTTCCCGGGGCGGTGCTGCTGCGGGGTCAGGGTCCGGCGATCACCCAGGTCACGAACACCGAGGACATGCCCTCGTGCAGGCGGTACACGACGCTGATGCGGTCGCCGGAGTCGGCGGCCGGGTCGGTACGAGCGGTGTAGTCGTCGACCTCGGGGTCGGTGCCTCCGGGCACCGGGATGCCGAGCCGCGGGTAGAGGGCGAGGCGCTCGACCAACTTCTCGACCGCGTCCAGCTCGCCGGGGCGCAGCGTGGCCAGGGCCCGCTCGGCGGCGTCGGAGAGAAAGACGTGCAGCGGGGCCGGCTGTTCGGGCTGGTCGGTCACCGGTCGCCGCCGGCGGCGCGGAGCCGGGCGAACACGTCGGCGGCCGGGGTCCACTGCTGGCCGCCGATCGGCGCGGCGAGGGAGTCCATGGCCTCGGTGCTGGTGCGCAGGGTCAGGCGGTGGCGGTAGGTGGCGATCACCTCGGCGACGGCGGCCAGGTCGCCGATCGGGGAGGAGTCGAGGGCGGCGGCCAAGGCCTGCTCGAAGGCCTCGCGGTCGCCGGGCAGGCCGTAGCGGGAGAGCGCGGTGCGCAGCTCGTGCAGGGTGGCCGGCCGGGCCGGGGCCGGGCTCTCGTGGTCGGGCTGGGTCGTCACCGGGGCCTCCTGAGTGGTGGCGGCCGCCATGGTGGCGGGCCGCAGGTTCGACGGTAGCGGTCGGCGGGCGGGTGGTGGAGCGGTCCTGGTCACGCGGCCCCGCTGAGGGTCACCGGCTGGCGGGTGGTGCGCAGCGGGACGGCGTGGCCGCGGGCGACGGCGAGAGCCGCGTGGTGGCGGGCGAGGGCTTCGCGGGCCCGGGCGGTTCGGGCCAGGGCCTCCTCGTCTTCGACGCAGGGGCGGTGAGCCCCCTCGGGTTCGCGCAGGCGGTTGTAGTGCTGGCGCAGGATCTCCTCCCGGGCGGCGGCTTCTTCGTCGAGCGCTGCCTGACGGGCTTGGGCCTGGTCGCGCATCTGCTGGCGGAGCTGCTGGTAGGCGGGGCTGTCGGCGAGCGGGCGCTCGGCCGCGGTGGAGGCCGGGGCCGGGTGCTGCTGGGCCGGGGCGGTGGTCGGTTCCATGTCGGGTGCCAGGCCGGCGGTGGTGGCGCCGACCCGGATCTCGATGGCGCAGACGGTGTCGGGCCGGGCGTGGTTGAGCTTGGCGAGGAGCTGGCGCTGCTCCAGGCGCAGCTTGGTGGCCCAGGCCGGGGAGTCGCAGGTGATGCGCAGGGTGCGGGTGTCGGCGTTGAAGCCGGCCGGGAACCAGTGGAGGGCTTCCTCCGCGCCAACGAGCTGGGCCCAGTTGTTGCGCATGGTGCCCTGGGCGGTGCCCAGCGCCCAGCCCTGGGCGGCGGCCATGGTCGGCACGACGGCGGCCAGGGTGGAGGGGTCGCGGGCGTCCCGGCCAGCGCGGGCGATCTGCTGGCGGGTCGGGGTGGTCTTCTTCGCGGGGGCGTTGCCGTTGAGGCGGGCGGTGCGGCGGGCGGCGCGCAGCGCGGTGCGGGCCAGGTCGGCGCCGCCGGGCTCCTGGGTGGTGCTGGTCATGCGGTGAACCTCCTGACGGGGATGCGGGCGTGCTCGGCGGCGTCGGCGATCTGCTCGTCCAGGGCCCGGTGGTCGATGAAGGCGAGGACCAGGTCGGCGTCCGTGATGAGCCGGACGGCCATGTCCTCGTCGGTGAGCGGCGGGTGGCTGTGATCGGGGCCAAGGCCCAGGTCGAGGCAGCCGCACAGGCCGTCGCGGTGCACCGGCTCGGTGGGCTGGTCGTTGGCCTCGGCCCAGCGGCGGGCCAGGTCGCCGACCTCGCCGACGGCCTCGAGGTGGCGCACGGCCAGCAGGTGGAGCGGGCCGCGGTCCTGGACCAGGTCGTGCCAGGTCTCCAGCAGCACGTCCTCGACCAGCTGCTCGTCGGCCCAGCCGGCCGGGCCGGTGACGACCACGCTGGTCGAGGCGACCACCAGGCGCAGCGCGGTGACCTGGGGAGCACCGGTGAAGCGGTTGAGCTTGGCCAGCAGGGACGAGGTGAGCAGCTTGGTCTGGAGCAGGTAAGCCCGGGTGTCGCACAGCACCAGCAGCTCGCCGGTCTGCGGGTCGTAGACCGGCACGGTGTGGGCGGCCAGCGCAGGGGTGGCGGCCTGGGTCCACCAGGGGAAGGCCCGCCACAGCGCGATGCGGGAGTCGTCGGTCATCGGGTCACTCCGAGCTGGACGTTGGGGCTGGCGGCTAGGTGGGCGTACCGGGCGACCAGATCGGCGCCGAAGCGCTCGAAGGCCTGGTCGCCAGCGGCTTCCATCTGGGCGAGCGCGGCCGCGGGCAGGTAGGCGGCTTCGAGCAGGTCCTGCCTGGTCGCGGGCGCGGTGGTGGCGGCCGCGCCGAACAGGTCGGCCATGAACTCCAGCTCACCGGCCAGCTCCTGGACGGCGGCCACGGACGAGTCGTCGACCCGGACGGCGGCCCGCTCGGCCACCGCCTGGTCGTGCCGGTCCTGCTCGGCGTCCTGGCGCAGGGCGTGCGCGATCAGCGAGTGCGGCCGCTCCGGGCGCCACAGCAGACCGGCGCACCCGTACTGACCTGCGATCTCGCCCAGCCAGGCCACCGCACCCTGCTCGTCCCAGCCCCGCGCCACGACGTCGTTGAGGACCCACCGCAGCTGGTCGTGCGAGGCCTGCCGCACCCACGGCACCCGCCGGTACGCGACCCGGGCGAGCCGGTCCCCGGCGGTCATCATCGCCGCTGTCACGACCCGCCCGAGCACCGTCCGCCGCCGCTCCCCGGTCTGCCGCGCAGCGCGCTTCTTCCTGGTGCTGGATGTCGTCTCACGGGCCGCGCCCGTAGTTTTTGAATCACCCACAGCGGGAGAGCTCAGGCAGTCAGTGGTACCACCCTCCATTGGGGTGCAACGCGGGGTGCTGACGGACTGTCGGGTACGGCTGTGACGGACGGTA
Source organism: Kitasatospora sp. NPDC127067 (assembly GCF_042724755.1). Lineage (NCBI taxonomy): Bacteria > Bacillati > Actinomycetota > Actinomycetes > Kitasatosporales > Streptomycetaceae > Kitasatospora > Kitasatospora sp. NPDC127067. The sequence continues at coordinate 19,645 of NZ_JBHXEM010000137.1, forward strand.
CGGCGGGTACGGCGCGGGCGCTTCGAGGCCTTCTTCCCGAGCTCCGCGATCACGCCCCGGCCCTCCTCCGAGATCCCCGTCATCCGCCGTTCCAGGCCCTCGCCGACGGTCCGGATGCCGAGCGCCTGGTCGTAGGTGGCCGGGACCAGGCGCTCGTACTCGGAGGCGCGGCAGTCCACTCGGACCTGACCGGGCATCATCGGCAGCCGGGTGCCGATCGAGCGCCAGGCCAGCAGGCCGGTCGCCCGCAGGATCTCCAGGTGGTACTGCACGGTCCGGCGGCTGCACTGCATCGCGCGCATCAGGAACGCGATGCTCGGCCGGCACGGCGTCAGCTCCGACAGGATCCGCGCGAGCCGCAGCGTCGTCTCGCTGAACTTCGGGCGGCGCGACGGCGGGACGTAGAGGCCGGCACCGTGCACCCAGTGCACCGCCTGCATCCAGCTGTAGCCGTCCAGCACGATCCGCCCGGCCGTCCCCGACACCAGGTGGTCCTGCTCCGGCACCCACGCGGTCTTCTTCGCCGGGACCACCAGGGTGGCGCCGGCTACCTCCTGGCGCTGGCCAGGAACTGCCAGGACGGCCGGAAGCGCATGGTTCGGACCCGATCGTGTGACAGCTGGAGCCTCACCCGGACGAGTGATGTGCGTCACATTGTCGACAGCGCGCGCGGCGGATTCGACAACCGGTCCGCTAACCGGTCCCCGGACAGAACCCAAGGCAGCAGCGGGGGAGGAGAGATAACCCCCCTCCCAGATCCCATCGTCCGAGCTCAAGCCGGGGACACCACGCCCTTCGGCCACGGCACTGGGTGACTGGAAAGGGGTACTGACCTGCTGCAAAATGGCGTTGCTCCCTACAGCTACATGGGGACACCACGGCGCCCCCTCGGGGACGCTCAGCAAGAAGCACCCCCTGCGGGTGTGAAAGAAGCCCCCTCCGGGGGGTGCCGAACTGCCTCCTCTCGCGTGCGGGTCGTGGTGGTGCGGGCGCAGCCGAGGCCCCTGGAAAGGCCCCGACTGCGGAACTGCGATTGGCCCTTGGAAAGGGGCCGGTCGTGCAAGACGGCCTCTGCCAGGAGGCCGGTGGTGCGTCCCCTCTCGGGGGGTCGTGCTCGGTTCGGGAAGAACCAGGTAGTGCCGCTGGAATCGGTTGGAAGCCGATCTCCAGCAAGCCCCGCTCAACGGTTGGAAGCCAGCGAGCGAGGTGGAGCAGGTGGCCGCAGTGATCTGGGGTGGAAAGTCCCAGGGAGCGGCTGGTGGCGCTGGACCTGTCGCAAGGTCAGGCGCCGCAGACGAGGGCTAGGTCACGGAACACCCCCCACCCAGGGGGCCGCCGTGGCCGGCCGCACATACAGAGACGGCACCCCGCCGGAGCGAGACCCGGGAACTCCCGGTCGACTCCACGGCGGGGTGCCGCACGTTCATGGGGGTCCCGACACGGGTACCCTTCAACACGTCACCACCCCTTGCGTGGTCGACCGGGACGGACCGCCCCCGGCCAGGGGCGCCGACCCACTTGAACGCCGTCCGGACCCTCGGGTCCGGGCGGCGAAGTTCATTTTGGATCACTGACGATGACAGCCTACCCCTGTGGACAACGCGGAGAGTAGGCGCAAGTTCCCCGTGTCGATCTGACGTGACGATGGTCTGACGGACGAACAACACTGCACCTCCTCGCGTTCTTCGGGCACACACTGCCATCCGCACGGTGGTGGGGGCGGGGCCGCGAAGGCGCGGCGCCCCCCCACCCTGGGGGGCGGCGGGGGGCGTCAGCCCCCGGGGTGGGGGGGTTCCAGAGGGGGGTGGGGGCGGCGGGCCGAACC
>NZ_JBHXEM010000138.1:0-21291 GCF_042724755.1 Kitasatospora sp. NPDC127067
GTCACCACCCAGGACCTGGTCGACGCCCTGTGGGGCGATCGCCCGCCGGCCCAGGCGGTCGCCGCCCTGCGGACCTAGGTCCGATCTGCGCGGCCGTCCCGGCCGGCCGTTCCCCGGCGGGCCCGCCGACGCCCCGGGCGGTCCGGCCGGCACGGGGGGTCCCGGCGGCCCGGGCGCGCCCGCCGAGGGCAGCCTGCTGGACATGCTCAAGGTCGCCATCGCGATCCTGGACACCGCGGGCCGGGTGGTGCTCTGGAGCCCGGCCGCCGAGGAACTGCTCGGCTGGCCGAACGAGCTGCTGGTCGGCCGCCGGATCGACGAGCTGATCCCCGACCGGGAGCAGGTCGCCCGGATCCGGCGCGCGATCCAGGACACCCTGCGGCACGGCCGCTGGGCCGGCCCCGCCGAGCTGCGCGACCGGGACGGCTCCCCGGTCGCCGTGGACGCCCGGATCTCCCTCCTGGTGGACGGCGACGGCACCCCGTTCCTCCAGGTCAACATGGCCGAGGCGGCCGCCGTCCAGGCCGTCGAGCGGGACCTCGCGGTGCGCGACGCGCTGTTCGAGCAGTCCCCGCTGGGCATCGCCATCATGGACACCGACCTGCGCTACACCGCCGTCAACCAGACCCTCGCCGAGATGAACGGCGTCGCCCTGGACGACCACGTCGGCCGCACCACCGGCGAGACCCTGCCGGAGCGGGCCGCCGACGAGATCACCGCCATCCAGCGCCAGGTGCTGGCCACCGGCGAGCCGGTCATCGACGTCACCCTGGCCTCCCCGGTCACCACCCGGGCCGGCTACCGCTCGATCTCCTACAGCCGGATGACCGACCGTTCCGGCCGGGTGCTCGGCATCTCCGGCACCGTGATGGACGTGACCGAGCGCTACCGGGCGGTCGCCAAGGTCGAGCACGCCCGGCGCCGGCTCTCGCTGCTCAACGAGTTCGGCTCCCGGGTCGGCGACCTCCTGGACGCCTCCCGGATCGCCCAGGAGCTGGCCGGCTCGGTCGTCCCCCGGCTGGCCGACCACTCGGCGGTGATCCTGCTCCAGGCCGTCGCGCACGGCGACGACCTGCCCCGGCACGGCCACGACCGGCGCACCTCGCTGCTCCAGCTCGGCACCGCCTCCGTCCAGGACGGCCCCGAGGTGGACGTGATGCTGCGCCGCGGCGCCCGGATCACCTTCGCCGAGGACTCCGTCTGCGGCCGGGTGCTGCGCACCGGCGTGCCCGAGCCGCTGTCCGGCGCCGACCAGCTGGACGAGGTGACCTACCCCGGCGACCCGAAGATGCAGGCCGCCCGGGACCTCGGCGTGCACTCGATGCTGGTCGTGCCGCTGCGCGCCCGGGGCATCGTGATCGGCCTGCTGCTGGTCAGCCGGTCCGGCTACCGCGAGGGCTTCGACCGGGACGACCTGGCCTTCACCGTCGAGCTGGCCGACCGGGCCGGCAGCTCGCTGGACAACGCCCGCCTCTACGCCCGCGAACGCACCGCCGCGCTCACCCTCCAGCGGACCCTGCTCCCGCAGCAGGTCCCGCAGCCCACCGGCGTCGAGGTCGCCTACCGGTACGTGCCCGGCAGCAGCGGCACCGAGGTCGGCGGCGACTGGTTCGACGTCATCCCGCTGCCCGGCGACCGCACCGCGCTGGTGGTCGGCGACGTGATGGGCCACGGCCTGCGGGCCGCCGCCACCATGGGACGGCTGCGCACCGCCGTCCGGGTGCTGGCCGCCCTCGACCTGCCGCCGGACGTCCTGCTGCGGCACGTCCACGAGCTGGCCGACGACCTCGCCCAGGGCCCGGACGAGGCGCTGCTGGCCACCTGCGTCTACGCGGTCTTCGACCCGACGACGGCCCGGCTCACCGTCGCCAAGGCCGGGCACATCCCGCCGGTGCTGGTGGTGCCCGGCGAGGCCGCCCCGGAGCCGACCCGCAACGGCGGCCCGCTGCGCGGCGGCGCCGGCCGCATCCTCGACCTGCCCTCCGGCGCCCCGCTCGGAGTGGGCGGAGTTCCGTTCGAATCGGTCGAACTGAAGATCCCCGAGGGCAGCCTGCTGGCGCTGTGCACCGACGGCCTGGTCGAGTCCCGGGACAAGGACCTGGACGTCGGCCTCGGCCGGCTGATCACGGTGCTCCAGGAGCCGCACGCCTCCATCCAGGCCGCCTGCGAGGCGGTGCTGGACACCATGGAGCAGGGCCGGGAGCCGGACGACGTCGCGCTGCTGCTGGCCCGGCTCGGCCACGGCCAGGCCGGCACCCCGACGGCGGGCTGGACCCTGCCCGCCGAGCCCACCGCCGTCTCCCGGGCGCGCCGACTGGTCCGCGCCACGCTCGCCGAGTGGGGCGTCGAGGAGCTCACCGACATCGCCGAGCTGCTGGTCAGCGAGCTGGTGACGAACGCCGTCCGGTACGCCAGCGCCCCCATCGGGGTGCGGCTGACGCTCGGCGAGACGCTGCTGGTCGAGATCTCCGATCCGCTGCCCGACCCGCCCCAGGAGCGGCACGCCGCCGAGGCCGACGAGGGCGGGCGCGGTCTGGAGCTGGTCCACCGGCTGGCCCTGCACTGGGGCGCCCGGGCCGAGGGGATCGGCAAGGTGGTCTGGTTCGAGCAGGCGCTGCCGGGTAATGAGCCGGACGGATCGTGAGCGGAGCGAACAGCGAGGAGGGGGTGCCGCATATGCCATCGGGCGCTCAGGGGGAGCGCGCGCTCCGGAAGGGGGCGCGGGCGTGGCATTGTGGTTGCGCGGGCGGTAGGACAAAAACCTTCGCCCGATCTGATGTTGTGATGTTGAGGGCGTGTGAACGTACCCCTCGATGATGAATACTCGGTCTTCTCGACATCCGGACGGTCGCGGGTTGGAGGGGTCGGTCCGTTGAACAGCACTCCGGCGCGGAGCGTGTCGCCGAGGAGCAGCGGTCATGCCGCTGTACCCGGGCAGGCCGGCTCCTCGCACCTGCCCGTACCGGACGGCGCGCCCGCCGGCCGCGGCCACCACCCCGTCGCCGAGGGCCGGCCCTGGGGCGCGGGCGACCCCGGCTCGATCTACGACTACATCCGGGTCGCCACCTTCGCGATCGGCCCCGACGGGCGGATCAGCCAGTGGAGCGAGCGCGCCGCCGAGTTCTTCGGGGTCCCGGCCGCCGAGGCCGTCGGCGCCGACCCGATCTCCACCTTCGTCCCCCGCGAGCTCTGGCAGCGCGGCCGGGCCCGGCTGGAGCGCACCCTGGCGGGCGAGGAATGGGTCGGCACCACCCCGTACCGGGACGCCGACGGCGGCGAGGGCCTCGCCGAGCTCTACCTGATGCCCGACAGCTCCCTGCCCACCGCGGGCGCCACCTGCCTGGCCGTCGACCTCGGACGGCTGCGCCGGATCGAGACCGACCTGGCCGCCTCCGAGGCCGTCTTCGGGCAGACCCCCACCGGCTTCGTGCTGTTCGACGACCGGCTGCGGCTGCAGCGGGTCAACGACGCCTTCGCCTCCGGCATGGGCCTGGTCCCCACCGACCTGGAGGGCCTCACCCCGCACGACCTCTTCCCGCCGTCCGAGGCCGACCGGCTCTCCGCCGCCCTGCGCAAGGTCCTGGCCACCGGCGAGCCCGTCTTCGACCTGCGCTTCCACGGCGCCGTCCCGACCCGCGAGGGCAACCGGCTCTGGGCCGTCTCGCTGTACCGCCTGAACGGTTCCGCCGGGCAGACCATGGGCGTCGCCGGGCAGGTCTCCGACGTCACCAGCCGGCACGTCGCCGAGCGCGAGGCCGACGGCGTGCGCCGCAACCTGGCCCTGCTCAACGAGGCCAGCGCGCACATCGGCTCGACGCTCGACCTGGAGACCACCGCCAAGGAACTGCTGGACGTCGTCGTCCCGCCGTTCTGCGACCTCGCCACCGTCGACCTCTACACCGCGCTGCTCTCCGGCGAGACCGTGCCCAGCGCCGGCCGGCTCGGCGACACCGTGCTCACCGACGGCAGCGGCGAACTGCGCCGGGTCGCCGTCTCCAGCGTGGTCGGCGGCGCCTCCTCGGTGCTCGGCTCGGTGACCGGCCTGCCGATCGCCGAGGCCGGCGGCACCCTCTGTTACCCCCGCCGCTCCCCGCACGCCCGGGCGCTGCGCACCGGCCGCAGCGTCGTCCCCGAGCCCGGGCGCGACCCGCTGCTGCGCTCCACCCTGATCGTCCCGCTGGTCGCCCGCGACCAGGTGCTCGGCCTCGTCCAGCTCTCCCGGGCGATCGGCAGCGAGCCCTTCGACGCCCGCGACGTCGCGATCGCCGAGGAACTCGTCGCCCGCGCCGCCGTCTGCATCGACAACGCCCGGCTCTACCGGCGCGAGCACGAGCGGGCGCTGATCCTCCAGCGCAGCCTGCTGCCCCCGGGCAACCCGGCCGCCAGCGGCCTGGAGATCGCCTGCCGCTACCTGCCCAGCAACAACAACACCGAGGTCGGCGGCGACTGGTTCGACGTCATCCCGCTGCCCGGCAACCGCACCGCGCTGGTCATCGGCGACGTGATGGGCCGCGGCCTGCGCGCCGCCGTCGCCATGGGCCAACTGCGCACCGCCGTCCGCACCCTGGCCATGCTCGACCTGGAGCCGGGCGAGGTGCTCACCGCCCTGGACGAGATCGCCCGCGGCCTCGGCGACGACTCGGTGCCGGTCGGCCCGCCCACCCCGTACGGCCGGCTCACCTCGACCGCCGACGAGGAGGCCCGCGAGGTCTACCTGGCGACCTGCGTCTACGCGGTCTTCGACGCCGTCAGCCGGCGCTGCTGGATCGCCAACGCCGGCCACCTGCCGCCCGTCCTGCTCAGCCCCGGCGAGGGCGCCCGGATGCTCGACGTACCGCCCGGCCTGCCGCTCGGCGTCGGCGGCGAGCCCTTCGAGGAGGTCGAGATCGACCTCCCGGACGGCGCCGTCTTCGGCCTCTACACCGACGGCCTGGTGGAGAGTCGCAAGCACCAGCTGGACGAGGGCCTGCGGGCCTTCCGCTCCGCGCTCTCCGACGAGGGCAAGGGGCTGGAGGACCTCTGCGACCACGTGCTCGGGGAGCTCAACCCGCACCACGGCGAGGACGACATCGCCCTGCTGATGGCCAAGGTGCACGCCTTCCCCGACGACGCCGTCGGCAACTGGTTCCTGCCGCCCGAGCCCACCTCGGTGGCCAAGGCCCGGGAGCTGGCGTGCAGCTGGCTGCTCGCCCGGGGGCTGGACGAGCTGGTCGACACCACCGAGCTGCTGGTCAGCGAGCTGGTCACCAACGCGCTCAAGCACGGGCGGGGCGAGATCCGGCTGAGGCTGCTGCGCGAGCGCAGCCTGGTCTGCGAGGTCTGGGACGACGGCTACGCGCAGCCCCGGCAGCGGCGCGCCCAGGAGACCGACGAGGGCGGGCGCGGCCTGCAACTGGTCAGCCTGCTGGCCGAGCGCTGGGGCAGCCGGCGCACGCCCAAGGGCAAGATCGTCTGGTTCGAGCTGGCCCTGTAGCCGCCCGCAACGGTGGGCCGGACGGGTGCAGTCGCCCGGCGGCCCGCCGTGTCGGCGCGACCCGGGCGCCCGCGGCGGCGTTCGATGGCCGCCATGCGCGTCCGCCAGCTCACCGCCGCAGCCGCCGCGCTGCTGCTCTCCGCCGGTCTCGGCGGCTGCTCCGACGACCCGGGCCCCCGTGCCCCCGCCCCCGTGCCCGCCCCGGCCGATCCCACCGCCACCACCGGGGACGTCGGGCCCGCCGACCGTGCCGCCGTCCAGGACGGCGGCACGCTGCGCTGGGCCGTGGACGGCGTCCCGACCACGCTGAACGTCTACCAGGGCGCGGCGACCGCCGACTCGGCGCTGCTCGCCCACGCGCTGTACCCCTCGCTGTTCCGGCCGGACGAGCACGGCCGGCTCGTCCCCGACCCCGACTACCTGGCGGGCTTCGACTCCACCCCGCCCGGGGAGCAGCCGCAGGTGGTGACCTACCGGCTCAACCCGCGCGCCGTCTGGAGCGACGGCACCCCGATCTCGGCCGCCGACCTCGACGCCCAGCGGACCGCGCTGTCCGGCCCGGACCCGGCCCGCCGGAGCGGGAAGGCGGCCGGGTACGACGCCATCGACTCGGTCGCCCAGGGCGCCGACCCGCACGAGGTGCGGGTGACCTTCCGGCGGCCGTACGCGGAGTGGCGCGCACTGTTCGGCCCGCTCTACCCGGCCGCCGAGACGGCCGGCCCGGCCGCCTCCACCCGGCCGCCGGCCGACGGCGGCCGGCCGAGCGCCGGCCCGTTCACCCTCTCCCGGTACGACGCCGAGGGCGGGACGGTCACACTGGTGCGCAGCCCGCTCTGGTGGGGTGATCCGCCGAAGGCAGACCGGATCGACTTCCTCGCCGTGCGGCCCGAGCAGCGGCTGGACGCGCTGGACCAGGAGCGCCTGGACATCGCCCCGCTCACCGCGGCGGTGGACCGGGCGGCGCCGGCCGCCCCTCCCGCGCCTTCCGCCTCCGCTCCTGCCTCCGCTCCTGCCTCCGCTCCTGCCTCCGCCTCCGCCTCCGCGTCAGCCTCCGCCGCGCCGCCGCCCGCGGCCGCGCCCGAGGCCGCGGCACTGGCGCTCCGGCGGGCCGAATCGCTGCCCGGCGTCACCGTGCACCGGGCCGCCGCGGCCTCGCTCACCCAGCTCACCCTCAACGCGGCGCGCGGCCCGCTGACCGACCCGCTGGTGCGCCGCGCCCTCACCCGGGCCGTCGACCGGCGGCGGATCGCCGACGCCGCGCTCACCCCGCTCGGCCTGCCCGCCGCCCCGCTGGGCAGCCACCTGTTCGCGGGCGACCAGCAGGGCTACCGGGACAACAGCGACGCGGCCGGTCCGGCGGACCCGGGCCTGCTGCTGGACGAGGCGGGCTGGATGCGGCCCGCCGGCGGGGGCACCCGGGCCAAGGGCGGCAAGCCGCTCGCCCTCTCGCTGCTCGTCCCGGCCGGTTCGGCGACCGCCGAGCGCACCGCCGACGCGCTCATCGCAGAGCTCGGGGAGTCCGGGATCGCGGTGCAGCGGGTGCCCGCGCCCGCCGAGTCCTTCGTCGGGGAGCACCTGGCGGCCGGGGACTACGACCTCGCGCTCCTCTCCTGGCCGGCCGGCCCCAGCCCGGCGGTCGAACAGCGTTCCGTCTACGCCAAGCCCCGGCCGGGCCTGGACGGCGTGCCCGAGCCGGGCGGCAACTTCGGCCGCAGCGGCACGGAGGAGATCGACCGGCTGTTCGACCGGGCGGCCGCCGAACCGGACCCGGCGGCCCGGCTGGGCCTGCTCCAGGAGGCGGACGTGCGGATCTGGCAGCTCGGCCACTCGGTGCCGCTCTACCAGCGGCCGGAGCTGGTCGGGGTCCGGACCGGGGTGGCCGGCGCGGGCGCGTACGGCTACGGGTGGCCGCGCTTCCAGGACGTGGGCCTGCTCGGCTAGAGCTCCCGGGTGCCGCGCACCAGGACGATCGGGACACTCACCGGGCCGCCTCCACCGGCTCCAGCATGCGTTCGACGTCGGCGATCCGGGCCAGTTCGGGGCACTCCCGGCGGGCCCGGGCGAGCGCCTCGCGGGCCTCCTCCGGCCGCCCGGCCGCGATGAGGGCGGCGGCGAGGGAGCAGCAGGCCAGGGACCGGTGGAAGCGGGAGCCGACCGTGTTCGACAGACGGCGGGCCATGCGGACGGCGGCCTGCGGATCGTTCTGGAACCGGGCGAGCTCGGCTGCCGGGAGGAAGTCGCGGGCGAGCGTCCGGTCGTGGACGCCCAGTCGGACGAGATACGGCTCCAGCAGTGCTCCGGCCCGCGCGGGGGAGTGCTCCCCGGCGTCGACGCGGCCCACGAAGGTCATGGCGGCGATGAAGGCCACGGCCGAGTCGGCGGGCGTGTGGCCCCGCTCGAAGGCCTCGTCGGCGAGCCGCTCGGCCTCCTCGTAGTGGCCCTCGGCCAGCGCGATCCCGGCAGCGGTGAGGACCATGGGTGTGTCCTTGCCCAGCTCGCGGCGCGCCTCGGAGATCCGGCCCCGGACCAGGAACCGCTCGGCCTCGACGGCGCTCGGCGACTCGGCGTCGATCGTCACGGATCCCGGCCGGAAGGGCATGACGAACACGGCCCAGAGGGAGTTGACCGGGCTCGTCGCGGAGGTTACCGCGGTCATGGCGAGGGAGAACAGCAGCCCGAGGCCGATGCCCCGGGGCAGTTCCGTGGCGGAGGCCGCCAGCCAGGCCCCGAGCCCCGCGTGGACTCCGAACCGTGCGACCGAGACGAGCCACACCCGCAGCCGGGGCGCGCGGACCGGCAGCAGGCCCCAGGGGAACAGGAATCCGCTCGTCGGCCGCAGCCCCAGTTCGACGGGCACCCCGGCGACCGAGCCGCTCCACAGGGTCCGGCCCCTGCCGTACGAGGCGCTGTACAGCCACCCGCCGCAGAGCCGATGGGTGAGCAGGAACCAGAGGTCGGACAGCGGCTCCTGGCCCACCAGGAAGCCGATCACGCAGCCGAGAGCGGTTGGGCCCGGCAGGTCGTGGAGGACCGCCAGGTACAGGAGCACGGCGCCGACGGCGCGGAACAGCCAGGGCAGCGAGGCCCGGAGGTGTTGGATCACGAACGGAAGCGTGTCGGAGGCGGGCCGCGGGGTGAAGGGCGTGTGACCCACCTGTGATCTTGATCCCGTGCGACCTGCCCGTTTCTGCTCACCTGGGCGCTTCCCCGTACGATAGGAGGAAGCCGAGGCATGTCGATATGCCCGGCGGGTGGACCGGTAGTAGCAGGCGGAACGGGTGGCGGCGACCGAAGGGGTCGCAAGTGCGCGTCTCGCGGCCGGGCGCCGTAACCCACGATTCCGGGAGAATCCGCTAGGCATGCCCACGCGCAACGACATCCGTAACGTCGCCATCGTCGCCCACGTCGACCACGGCAAGACCACGCTGGTCGACGCCATGCTCAAGCAGGCCGGCGCCTTCGCCGCCCACCAGCACCTCGATGACCGGATGATGGACTCCAACGACCTGGAGCGCGAGAAGGGCATCACCATTCTCGCGAAGAACACCGCGGTCAAGTACCACCCCAAGGATGGTGGCGCGCCGATCACCATCAACATCATCGACACCCCGGGCCACGCCGACTTCGGTGGCGAGGTCGAGCGCGGTCTGTCGATGGTGGACGCGGTCGTCCTGCTGGTCGACGCCTCCGAAGGCCCGCTGCCGCAGACCCGCTTCGTGCTCCGCAAGGCGCTCACGGCCCGCCTGCCCGTCATCCTCTGCATCAACAAGACCGACCGTCCGGACTCCCGGATCGACGAGGTCATCAACGAGACCTACGACCTGTTCCTGGACCTGGACGCGGACGAGGACCAGATCGAGTTCCCGATCGTCTACGCCTGTGCCCGTGACGGCGTCGCCTCGCTGACCAAGCCGGAGAACGGCACCGTCCCGGCCGACAGCACCAGCCTGGAGCCGTTCTTCTCCACCCTGCTGGAGCACGTCCCGGCCCCCAGCTACGACGAGGCCGCGCCGCTCCAGGCCCACGTCACCAACCTGGACGCCGACAACTTCCTCGGCCGCATCGCGCTGCTCCGCGTCGAGCAGGGCGAGCTGCGCAAGGGCCAGACCGTGGCCTGGATCAAGCGTGACGGCTCGATCCAGAACGTCCGCATCTCCGAGCTGCTGATGACCGAGGCGCTCACCCGCAAGCCGGCCGAGGTGGCGGGCCCCGGTGACATCTGCGCCGTCGCCGGCATCGGCGAGATCATGATCGGCGAGACCCTGGCCGACCCGGAGAACCCGATCGCGCTGCCGCTGATCACGGTGGACGAGCCGGCCATCTCGATGACCATCGGCACCAACACCTCCCCGCTGGTCGGCCGTGGTGGCAGCGGCAAGGGCGCGGACGCCAAGGCGGCCGGCAAGGTGGACCGCAAGGTCACCGCCCGCCAGGTGAAGGACCGCCTGGACCGCGAGCTGATCGGTAACGTCTCGCTGCGCGTCCTGGACACCGAGCGTCCGGACGCCTGGGAGGTGCAGGGCCGCGGTGAGCTGGCGCTGGCCATCCTGATCGAGACCATGCGTCGCGAGGGCTTCGAGCTGACCGTCGGCAAGCCGCAGGTGGTCACCAAGGAGGTCAACGGCAAGACCCACGAGCCGGTCGAGCGCCTCACGGTGGACGTGCCCGAGGAGCACATGGGCGCGGTCACGCAGCTCATGGGCATCCGCAAGGGCCGGATGGACAACATGTCCAACCACGGCTCGGGCTGGGTCCGGATGGAGTTCGTCGTGCCGTCCCGCGGCCTGATCGGCTTCCGTACCGAGTTCCTCACCAACACCCGCGGCACCGGCATCGCCCACTCGATCCACGAGGGTCACGAGCCGTGGTTCGGCAACCTGACCACCCGCAACAACGGCTCGCTGGTCGCCGACCGGGCCGGCGTGGTCACCGCCTTCGCGATGACCAACCTGCAGGAGCGCGGCGTGCTCTTCTGCGAGCCGGGCACCGAGGTGTACGAGGGCATGATCGTCGGTGAGAACTCGCGTGCCGACGACATGGACGTGAACATCACCAAGGAGAAGAAGCTCACCAACATGCGCTCGGCGAACGCCGACGTGGCCGAGTCGATCGTCCCGCCGCGCAAGCTCTCGCTGGAGCAGTCGCTGGAGTTCTGCCGCGAGGACGAGTGCATCGAGGTGACCCCGGAGACGGTTCGCATCCGTAAGGTCGTCCTTGACCAGAAGGACCGCGGACGCACTGCCTCGCGCGCCAAGAAGGCGTGATCCGGACGCACTGAACGGCCATTGGCCGGAATGATTCGCCCCCCTTTCCCATGGAGAGGGGGGCGAACTTTTTCAACTACTCCAAGTTGTCGGGGCCGCTATTCACGGAATAGCGCTCATCACCGCCGAGTGTCCGCTGAGCGGACGTGACAGTTCGTCATCCGTGACGACTGTCCGTTTGGTGCCTGTCTGGCTATGTCTCAAATGTCCGGTTTTCGAAACTTACCGACTGTTCATGTGACCTAATTGAGATCGTCACTGGTCACTTTCGTGTCCGTGCGTGACGGATAGTGGGTGCAGTCAGGCTCGGGTCAAGGGTGAACGCGCAGGGGTGCGCGCCGAAACCACGAGCGCGGACGGCACAGCGGGCCCGGTGATCACCGTTCCGCAGTGCCCTCCTCGTTGCAACGTCGAATTCAGGAGGCACACCGATGCGCGGTGCGAGCCAGGCCAAGTGGGTTGTCGCAGCTGTTGCTGTCGCCCTCGCTGCGACTGCGTGCAGCAGCAGCGACTCCTCCGGGGGTAGCTCCGACAGCGCTGCGGTCGACCCCGGGGCCAGCTTCAGCTACCAGAGCGCGGAGCCGCAGCGCCCGCTCCAGCCGGCGAACGCCATGGAGAACCAGGGCGGCCGTATCGTCAAGCAGCTCTTCAAGGGCCTCGTCGACTACGACCCCGCGACCGGTGCCCTGCGCAACCAGGTGGCCGACAAGATCGAGACCACGGACGCCAAGAACTACACCGTCACGCTGAAGTCCGGCTGGACCTTCCACGACGGCACCCCGGTCACCGCCAAGTCCTTCGTCGGCTCCTGGAACTGGTCGGCCAACCCGAAGAACAACCAGATCAACTCGGACTGGTTCTCGGACATCGTCGGCTACGACGCCGTGCACCCGGAGAAGGGTGACCCGACCGCCACCGAGATGTCCGGCCTGAAGGTCGTCGACGACACCCACTTCACGATCGAACTGACCAGCCCGGTCTCGTACTTCACGTACAAGCTCGGCTACTCGGCCTTCTTCCCGCTCCCCGAGGGCTTCTTCGCCGACCCGGCCGGCTACGGCCAGAAGCCGGTCGGCAACGGCCCCTACAAGTTCGTCTCGTGGGAGCACAACAAGGCCATCACCCTGGCCGCGTTCGACAAGTACACGGGCATCGACAAGCCGAAGAACGGCGGTGTCGTCTTCCGCAACTACACCGCCGGCGAGGCCGCGTACAAGGACCTGATGTCCGACACGCTGGACGTGCTGGACCAGGTCGACCCGACCGACCTGCCGAAGTACAAGGACGACCTGGGCAAGCGCGCGGTCGACCAGCCGCAGGGCGCCATCCAGAACATCGGCTTCGCGCTGTACCAGGGCGGCTGGAGCGAGCAGGGCAAGGAGAAGGTCCGTCAGGGCCTCTCGATGGCGATCGACCGCGAGACGATCACCAAGACCGTGCTCAACGGCAACCGCCTGCCCGCCGACTCGTTCGTGGCGCCCGGCGTCATGGGCTACAAGGCCGGCACCTGCGGCGACGCCTGCAAGTACAACCCGGAGAAGGCCAAGCAGCTGATCACCGAGGGCGGCGGCGTCCCCGGCGGCAAGGTCCTCATCCAGTACAACTCCGACGGTGGCCACAAGGAGTGGGTGGACGCGGTCTGCAACTCGATCCGCCAGGCGACCGGCGTCGAGTGCCTCGGTGACCCGAAGCCGGACTTCAAGACCTCGCGCGACATCATCACCAACAAGCAGGTCCAGAGCATGATGCGGACCGGCTGGGTGCAGGACTACCCGCTGAACGCGAACTTCCTGCGTGACGTCTACGGCACCGGTGCCGCGGCCAACGACGGTGGCTACTCGAGCCCCGAGTTCGACAAGCTGTCGAAGGAGGCGGACGCCGCCACCACGGTCGAGAAGACCGCCGAGCTCTACCAGCAGGCCGAGGCCGTTCTGGCCAAGGACATGCCGGCCATCCCGCTCTGGTACTACAAGACCAGCTCCGGCTACTCCAAGAACGTCCAGAACGTGAAGTTCAACTCCTTCGGCGACCCGGTCTACACCGACGTCGAGGTCAAGAAGAAGAAGTAATCGGTCGGCACCGCCTGACCCGGTGACAACGGCCGGTGCCCGTCCATCCCCACAAGGGCGAGGACTGGCACCGGCCGTTGGCACGCCGACTTTTCTCTTGCCGAGTTGACGGGCTCGGCAGGGCCATACATGGAGGCACGATGGGGCGCTTTGTCGCAAGGCGACTGCTCCAGATGATCCCGGTGTTCCTCGGAACGACCGCACTCATCTTTTTCATGGTGCACTTGCTGCCTGGTGACCCGGTGGCAGCACTGTGGGGCGACAAGGCACCGGACCCGGTGCAGCTCGCCGCTCTCAAGCACCAGCAGGGCTTCGACAAGCCGCTGATCCAGCAGTACTTCGACTACATGGGCAAGCTGCTCACCGGTGACTTCGGCACCGGTCTGGACCAGCGCCCGGTCATCGACAAGATCACCGAGGCGCTGCCGGTCACGACCCGGCTGGCGCTGTTCGCGTTCGCCATCGAGATCGTGCTCGGCATCGGCATCGGCCTGTACGCCGGTCTGCGCCGCGGCAAGATGTTCGACAAGGGCGCCCTGGTCCTCACCCTGCTGCTGATCTCGATCCCGGTCCCGGTGCTGGGCTTCATCTTCCAGACGGTCTTCGGGCAGAACCTGAAGTGGGTCACCCCGACCGTCCAGGACAGCAACGACATCACCCAGCTGGTGCTGCCGGCCGTGGTGCTCGGCTCGCTCTCGCTGGCCTACGTCGCGCGCCTCACCCGTACTTCCATAGCCGAGAACATCAAGGCCGACTACGTGCGCACCGCGGTGGCCAAGGGCCTGCCGCGGCGCAAGGTGATCGGCACCCACCTGCTCCGCAACTCGATGATCCCGGTGGTCACCTTCCTCGGCACCGACCTCGGCGCCCTGATGGGCGGCGCGATCGTGACCGAAGGCATCTTCAACGTCCAGGGCGTGGGCCACGCGCTCTACCAAGCGATCAACATGAAGGAGGGCGCGACCGTCTCCGGCTTCGTGGCCTTCCTCGTGATCGTCTACCTGGCCGCCGGCCTGATCGTCGACCTGCTTTACGCGGTCCTGGACCCGAGGATCCGTTATGCCTGACCTGACCGAGAAGAAGACCGCCGGGGACATCCCGGCCCAGCGCGCGGCGGACGCCCCGGCGCCGAAGCAGGAGAAGGCCCGCAGCCTCGGCTCGGACGCCTGGCACGACCTGCGTCGCAAGCCGATCTTCGTGATCTCCGCGCTGCTGATCCTGCTGCTGATCGTCATCGCCATCGCCCCCGGGCTGTTCACCTCGGTGGACCCGCGGGCCGGCGACCTGCGCAACCACTACCTGTCGAAGCCGAACTACAGCCACTTCTTCCAGGCGGACTGGTTCGGCTACGACCTCCAGGGCCGCAGCATCTACGCCCGCGTCGTCTACGGCGCCCGCGCCTCGGTCGTGGTCGGCATCTGCGTCACCCTGGGCGTGACCATCCTCGGCGGCCTCGCCGGCATGGTGGCCGGCTACTTCGGCGGCTGGGTCGACACGATCATCTCCCGCATCACCGACATCTTCTTCGGCATCCCGCTGCTGCTCGGCTCGCTGGTGGTCCTCAACGCCTTCACCGACCGCACCGTCTGGAGCGTGGTCTTCGCGCTGGTCGCCCTGGGCTGGACCCAGATGACCCGTGTCATGCGCGGCTCGGTGATCACGGTCAAGCAGGCCGACTTCGTGACGGCGGCCAAGGCGCTCGGCGCCGGCACCGGCCGGATCATGTTCAAGCACATCCTGCCGAACGCGATCGCCCCGGTGATCGTCGTCGCCACCATCGCGCTCGGCGGCTACATCGCCACCGAGGCGACGCTGAGCTTCCTCGGCATCGGTCTTCAGGACCCGACCATCTCCTGGGGCATCGACATCAACTCGGCCCAGAAGGTGATCCGCACGGCACCGTTCGCCCTGTTCTTCCCCGCCGGAATGCTGAGCCTTACCGTGCTGGCGTTCATCATGCTCGGCGACGCGGTGCGCGACGCCCTCGACCCGAAGCTCCGCTGAGAGAAGAGGTGACGACCCGATGACCACCGTGATCGAGAACAACCAGAAGAATGACCGGCTCGAAGTCGGCACTCCTCTCCTGGAGGTGAAGGACCTCCACGTGGAGTTCCACACCCGGGACGGCGTGGCCAAGGCAGTGAACGGCGTCAACTACTCCGTCGCGGCCGGCGAGACCCTCGCCGTGCTCGGCGAGTCCGGCTCCGGCAAGTCCGTGACGGCGCAGACCATCATGGGCATCCTGGACATGCCCCCGGGCAAGGTGACCCAGGGCCAGATCCTGTACCGCGGCCAGGACATGCTCACGATGAGCGGCGAGGAGCGGCGCCGGATCCGCGGCCGGAAGATCGCGATGATCTTCCAGGACGCGCTCTCCGCGCTGAACCCGGTGCTCAGCGTCGGCTACCAGCTCGGCGAGATGTTCCGCGTGCACCAGGGGGCCTCCAGGAAGGAGGCCAAGGAGAAGGCCATCGAGCTGATGGAGCGGGTGCGCATCCCGGCCGCCCGCCAGCGGGTGAACGACTACCCGCACCAGTTCTCCGGCGGCATGCGCCAGCGCATCATGATCGCGATGGCGCTCTCCCTGGAGCCGGACCTGATCATCGCGGACGAGCCCACCACCGCCCTGGACGTCACCGTCCAGGCCCAGGTGATGGACCTGCTGGCCGAGCTCCAGGCCGAGTACAACATGGGCCTGATCCTGATCACCCACGACCTCGGCGTGGTCGCCGACGTCGCGGACAAGATCGCCGTGATGTACGCGGGCCGGATCGTGGAGACCGCCCCGGTGCACGACCTGTACGCGAACCCCGCGCACCCGTACACCAAGGGCCTGCTCCGCTCCATCCCGCGCCTGGACCAGAAGGGCCAGGAGCTGTACGCGATCAAGGGCCTGCCCCCGAACCTGCTCAAGGTTCCGGCCGGCTGCGCGTTCAACCCCCGCTGCGACGTCGCCACCGACCTGTGCCGCACCGAGACCCCGGCGCTGCACCACGTGACGGACAAGGACGGCAAGGAGCTCACCGGCCGCCGCAGCGCGTGCCACCTCTGGAAGGAGACCCTCCATGGCTGAGAACATCCTGGAGGTCAAGGACCTGGTCAAGCACTACCCGCTGACCCAGGGCATCCTCTTGAAGAAGCAGGTCGGCGCGGTCAAGGCGGTCGACGGCATCTCCTTCGAGCTGAAGAAGGGCGAGACGCTCGGGATCGTCGGCGAGTCCGGCTGTGGCAAGTCCACGCTGGCCAAGGTGCTGATGAACCTGGAGCGGGCCACCTCCGGCCAGGTGCTCTTCAAGGGCGAGGACATCTCCACGCTCCAGGGGGCGGCCCTCAAGGCCGTCCGCCGGAACATCCAGATGGTGTTCCAGGACCCGTACACCTCGCTCAACCCGCGCATGACGGTCGGCGACATCATCGGCGAGCCGTTCGAGATCCACCCCGAGGTGGCACCCAAGGGCGACCGCCGCAAGGCCGTCCAGGACCTGCTGGACGTCGTGGGTCTGAACCCGGAGTACATCAACCGGTACCCGCACCAGTTCTCCGGCGGTCAGCGCCAGCGCATCGGCATCGCCCGCGGTCTCGCGCTCAAGCCCGAGATCATCATCTGCGACGAGCCGGTCTCCGCGCTGGACGTGTCCGTCCAGGCGCAGGTGATCAACCTGCTGGAGCAGCTGCAGGGCGAGTTCGGCCTCTCCTACATGTTCATCGCGCACGACCTCTCCATCGTCCGGCACATCTCCGACCGCGTCGGCGTGATGTACCTGGGCAAGATGGTCGAGATCGGCTCGGACGAGGAGATCTACGAGAACGCCACCCACCCGTACACCCAGGCGCTGCTCTCCGCGGTGCCGGTGCCGGACCCGGCGGCGCGCGAGACCCGCGACCGGATCGTGCTCAGCGGGGACATCCCCTCGCCGGCCAACCCGCCGTCCGGCTGCCGCTTCCGCACCCGCTGCTGGAAGGCGGAGGAGCGGTGCTCCGAGGAGGTCCCGCTGCTCGCGGTCCCCTCGCTGCTGAAGGGCCCGGCCGCGCACGAGTCGGCCTGCCACTTCCCCGAGGTCCGGGAGCAGGCCGCGGCCTGATTCCCCCGTTGGTCCCAGGAAGGGCCCGTGGCGTTCGCGCCACGGGCCCTTCCGGCATCTGTGGACCTGGCGCCGCGTCGATCCGGCGCCGCGTCAACTCGGCAGGGGGTCACGGCACCCGTCCGGGTGCACCTGACTCGCGCCGTCGCCGGGGCGCGCTTCTCATGGGGTGTGATGCGACACACACCCTGAGGAGGGACCTCCATGCCCGAAGCCGCCCGTGCTCGTTGGGTCCTCGCCGTTGCGACGTCCGTGGTCCTGGTGGCCACCGGGTGCAGCAGCAGCAGCAACGGCGGAGGAGGCAGCGGCTCGTCGGACGCCAGCAAGACCTTCAGCTACCAGAGCAACGAGCCGCAGAACCCGTTGCAGCCCGCCAACGCGAACGAGGTCGGCGGTGGTCGCATCATCCAGAACCTCTTCAAGGGGCTGGTCGACTACGACCCGACCAACGCCAAGATCCGGATGCAGGTCGCCGACACGATCGACACCAGTGACTCGCTGACCTTCACCGTCACCCTGAAGGACGGCTGGAAGTTCCACGACGGCACCCCGGTGCACGCCCAGAACTTCGTCGACGCCTGGAACTGGGGCGCCAACCCCGCCAACAACCAGATCAACAGCTCCTGGTTCTCCGACATCGAGGGCTACCAGGACGTCCACCCGGCCTCCGGCCAGCCCACCTCGGACAAGATGTCCGGACTGACCGTCACCGACGACCTGCACTTCACCGTCAAGCTGAACCACAAGGTCTCGTACTTCGAGTACAAGCTCGGCTACATCGCCTTCTCGCCGCTGCCCGAGGGCTTCTTCAAGGACCCGGCCGGGTACGGGCAGAAGCCGGTGGGCAACGGCCCGTACCAGTTCGTCAGCTGGGCGCACAACAGCCAGGTGGTCACCAAGACCTTCCCGGACTACCAGGGAGTGGACAAGCCGAAGAACGGCGGCATCGTCTTCAAGATGTACACCACGTCCGAGGCCGCCTACGCCGACCTCCAGTCCAACAACCTGGACGTGATGGACCAGGTGCCGCCGTCCGCGCTGGCCACCTACAAGAGCGACCTCGGCGACCGCGCGGTGGACGCGCCGCAGGGCGCCATCCAGAACATCGGCTTCACCCTCTACCAGGCCGACTGGGCCGCCCCGGAGAAGGCCCAGGTGCGCCAGGGCCTGTCGATGGCGATCGACCGCGCGACCATCACCAAGACGGTGCTGCAGGGCTCCCGCGCGCCGGCCAGTGCCTGGGTGGCGGAGGGCGTCGAGGGCTACAAGGCCGGCACCTGCGGGGACTTCTGCAACTTCGACCCCGCCAAGGCCAAGCAGCTGATCCAGCAGGGCGGTGGCGTCCCCGGCAACAAGGTGCTGATCACCTACAACGCGGACGGCGGCCACAAGGAGTGGGTCGACGCGGTCTGCAACTCGATCCGCCAGAACACCGGCGTCGACTGCCTCGGCGACCCGAAGCCCGACTTCAAGACCGCCCGCCAGGCCATCACCGCGCACCAGCTCAACGGCGCCTTCCGCACCGGCTGGGTGCAGGACTACCCGCTGAACGCCAACTTCCTGGCCGACGTGTACCGCACCGGTGCCGCGTCCAACGACACCGGGTACAGCAGCCCGCAGTTCGACCAGGCGGCGACCCAGGCCGACGAGGCCGCCAGCGTCGCCGACACGGTGACCGGCTACCAGCAGGCCGAGGCGGTGCTGCAGAGCGGCATGCCGGCCGTCCCGCTCTGGTACTACCGCACCAACTCGGGCTACTCG
This sequence comes from Kitasatospora sp. NPDC127067, assembly GCF_042724755.1. Taxonomy (NCBI): domain Bacteria; kingdom Bacillati; phylum Actinomycetota; class Actinomycetes; order Kitasatosporales; family Streptomycetaceae; genus Kitasatospora; species Kitasatospora sp. NPDC127067. Next base: position 18,650 of record NZ_JBHXEM010000138.1, read on the forward strand.
ACCAAGGTGCAGAACGTGAAGTTCGACTCCTTCGGCAACCCGGCCTGGACGCAGGTCGAGGTCAAGGGCTGATCCCCGGGCCCTGATCCCCGGACCCTGATCCCCGCGCACCGGCCCCGCCCTCCCCGCACGGAGGGCGGGGCGCGGTCTCCCGGCCGACCGGCCCGGCCCGGTCGGCCACACAGGAAGGAGGCTCGGATGGGCAGTTACGTGCTGCGGCGGGTGCTGCAGATGATCCCGGTGTTCTTCGGCACCACGCTGCTGATCTTCGTGATGGTCTACACGCTGCCGGGCGACCCGGTGGTCGCGCTGTTCGGCGAGAAGGCCGCGGACCCGTCGGTGGTCGCGAGCATCAAGCACACGTACTACCTGGACCAGCCGCTCTGGAAGCAGTACCTGCACTACATGGGGAACCTCTTCCAGGGGGACTTCGGAACCAGCTTCACCGGCCGCCCGGTCTCCGACATCATGGCGGACGCCTTCCCGGTCACCATCCGGCTGGCGCTGATGGCCTTTCTCTTCGAGATGATCGTGGGCCTCGCCTTCGGCGTGCTCTCCGGGCTGAAGCGCGGCAGCATCGCGGACACCCTGGTGCTCATCCTGACCCTGGTGGTGATCTCGATCCCGGTCTTCGTGCTGGCCTACATCGCGCAGACCGTGTTCGCCACCAACCTGGGCTGGGTCACGCCGACGGTGCAGGACAGCTACGACCTCTCCCAGCTGATCCTGCCGGCGGTCGTCCTCGGCTCGCTCTCGCTCGCGTTCGTCGCCCGGCTCACCCGGACCTCCATCGGCGAGAACCTGCGGGCCGACTACATCCGGACCGCGACCGCCAAGGGCCTGCCCCGGCGGACCATCATCTCCCGCCACCTGCTGCGCAACTCGCTCATCCCGGTGGTCACCTTCCTCGGCACCGACCTCGGCGCGCTGATGGGCGGGGCGATCGTCACCGAGGGCATCTTCAACGTGCAGGGCATCGGCAACGTCCTGTACCGGGCGATCAACCAGAAGGAAGGCCCGACCGTGGTCGGCATCGTGACCGTCCTGGTGATCATCTACCTGGTCGCCAGCCTGCTGGTCGACCTGCTCTACGCGGTCCTGGACCCGAGGATCCGCTATGTCTGACCTCCACGACGAGGACTCCTACGAACCGCATCCCAAGCCTGGTGTCTCCCGTCTCGACTTCGCGGGGGAGCAGGGCATGGCGGTGGAGCAGGAGACCCTGGTCGAATCCGACGTGGAGAAGCGGGAGGAGGCCCGCAGCCTCTGGGGCGACGCCTGGCGGGACCTGCGCCGACGGCCGATCTTCCTGCTCTCGGTCGTGCTGATCGTGCTGCTGGTGCTCATCGCGATCTTCCCCTGGGCCTTCACCGACGCCAACCCGCGCAAGGCCGACCTGGTGCACGACTACCTCCGGCGGCCGGACTGGACGGACTTCTTCGGCGCCGGCTGGTTCGGCTACGACGCCCAGGGCCGGTCCATCTACGCCCGGGTGGTCTACGGCGCCCGGGCCTCGATCACCGTCGGCATCTTCGTGACCGCCGCGGTCACCCTGCTCGGCGGGCTGACCGGCATGGTCGCGGGGTACTACGGTGGGGTCGTCGACGCGGTGGTCTCCCGGATCGTCGACATCTTCTTCGGCATCCCGCTGCTGCTCGGCGCCCTGGTGCTGCTGAACGCGTTCACCGTCCGCACGGTGTGGACCGTGGTGGTCGCCCTGGCCGTCCTCGGCTGGACCCAGATCGCCCGCGTCATGCGCGGCGCGGTGCTGACCGTCAAACAGTCCGACTTCGTGACGGCGGGCCGGGCCCTCGGGGCCGGGACCGGACGGCTGATGCTCCGGCACATCCTGCCGAACGCGGTCGCGCCGGTGATCGTGGTGGCGACCATCGCGCTCGGCGGCTACATCGCGACCGAGGCGACGCTGAGCTTCCTCGGCATCGGTCTTCAGGAGCCGACCATCTCCTGGGGCATCGACATCTCCTCCGCCCAGAAGGTGATCCGGACCGCGCCGTACGTGATGTTCTTCCCGGCCGCGGCGCTCTCCATCACCGTGCTGGCCTTCATCATGATGGGCGACGCGGTCCGCGACGCCCTCGATCCGAAGCTTCGCTGAGCGAGGGAGCGCATCGTGAGTACAGCGGTGGACACCACCGGGCGCGTGCAGGAGGCGCCGTACCAGGGGCCGCTGCTCGACGTGCGGGACCTGCACGTCGAGTTCGTCACCCGGGACGGCGTCGCCAGGGCCGTGAACGGCGTCAACTACTCCGTCGCGGCGGGGGAGACGCTGGCGGTGCTGGGGGAGTCCGGCTCGGGCAAGTCGGTGACGGCGCAGGCGGTCATGGGCATCCTGGACATGCCGCCGGCCAGGATCCCGCGCGGCGAGATCCTCTACCGGGGCCAGGACATGCTCAGGATGAGCAAGGAGGAGCGGCGGCGGATCCGCGGCCAGAAGATCGCGATGATCTTCCAGGACGCGCTCTCCGCGCTGAACCCGGTGCTCAGCGTCGGCTACCAGCTGGGGGAGATGTTCCGGGCGCACCGGAAGGTCTCCCGCAAGGAGGCCCGGGACCGGGCCGTGGAGCTGATGGACCGGGTGCGCATCCCGGCCGCCAAACAGCGGGTGAACGACTACCCGCACC
>NZ_JBHXEM010000139.1:0-21076 GCF_042724755.1 Kitasatospora sp. NPDC127067
GGGAGCCGCCTGCCGGCGAGGCCCTGCTCAGCGGCCCGACGCCGCCCGGTCGGGCTCGGTGGACACCGGCCCGGGCTCCGGGGCGGCCGCGACGGCCGCGCCCGTGGCGGGCTGCTCGGCCTCGGCCTGCCGCCGGCGCAGCCGGGACCGGACCCAGAACGCCACGCGGACCACGACCGCGACGATCGCCGCGGAGATCACCGCGTGCTCCGGGACTGGATGGGGCGCATGGAAACTCCTGTGCTGGCGCCGGGGCCCGTCCCGGGAGCCGCCGCTGCGGGGCGGCTCCGAGGACGGGCCCGGGGCGGTTCGGGGACGGGCGGTCGGTCGGTCGGGGACGGCGTCAGGCCGGGTCGGCCACGCGTCCGCCGCGCAGCCCGGCGATCACGTCCCACAGCTGCGCCGGGGTGGCGAAGGTGTCGGCCACCAGCTCGCCGTCCGGGATGCTGATCCCGTACACCTGCTCCACCTGGACGAGGAGCTCGACCATGGCGAGCGAGTCCAGGCCCGCGGCGCGCAGGCTGGCGTCACCCGTCAGCGGGCCGCGGGCGGCGAGCCGGGGCAGGGTCTGGAGCAGCAGTTCCTCGAAGGCCGTGTCCCACGGCCGGTCCTGGCGGGTCTCGTCGGTCATGGGTGCTACCTCCGTGCGGTGGATGGGTCGGTGGTGCGGGCGGCGTCGTCGCCGGGCTCCAGGGCCCGGCGCTGCAGCGCCAGCCGGGTCGCGGAGACCACGCGGTCGCCGTCGACCAGTACCTCGGCCGGGGCCCGGTGGCCGAGGAAGCCGAGCAGGCTGGCGGTGAGGCCGTACGCGCCCACGTTGGGGACGGCGAGCAGGTCGCCGGAACGGACCCCGGGCAGCTCCACGGCCCGGGCCAGGATGTCCGCCGGGGTGCAGAGCGGACCGGCCAGGGTCACCGGCTCGGCCGGCTCCCCGGCGGCCGGGGTCCGGGCCGGCCCGGTCGGCTGGGCCCGCAGGGGCAGCAGCCGGCCCAGACCGGACAGCCCACCGAGGTGGTTGATCCCGGCGTCGAGCACCGCGTAGGTGCTGCCCCGGCTCGGCTTGACGTCGGTCACGGTGCTCAGCAGCCGCCCGCTGTCGCCGACCAGGTAGCGGCCGGACTCGAAGGCGATCACCGGCCGCCCCTCGCGCCAGCCGGGCAGGTTCTCGTCCAGCACCTCGGCCAGGGCCTCCCGCAGCCGCCGGTACACCGGCCGCTCGCCGGCCGTTGCGTACGGGCAGGCGAAGCCGCCGCCGAGGTCCAGCAGCTCCAGCTCGATGCCGAGCCGGTCGCGCAGGTGGGCGGCGGTGCGCACGCTCTGGGCCAGTTCGGCGATCAGGCCGTCCTCGTCCGCGGAGTTGGTCAGCGGGAAGAAGTGCAGCCCGACGACCCGGGTGCCGGCGACCCGCAGCCGGTCGGCCTCCTTCGCGAGCCAGTCCAGGTCGAAGCCGAACTGGGACGGGCCGCCGGTCATCCGCAGTCCCGCGGTGCCCGGCGCGCCGGCGGCGTTGATCCGCAGCACGCAGTCGGCCACCGCGTCATGGGCGGCGGCGGCCGCGCCGACCCGCTCCAGGTCCCCGAAGGACTCGACGGAGAAGGCGCGCACCCCGGCGCGCACCGCCTCGTCCAGCTCGGCCGCCACCTTGCCCGGCCCGGAGTACAGCAGTTCCCCGGCCGGGTGCCCCGCCTCCAGCGCCGCGGCCAGCTCGCCGCGCGAGGTGACCTCGGCGTGCACGCCGCCGCGGCGCAGTTCGGCGACCAGGGCGGGGTGGGGGTTGGCCTTCAGGGAATAGTAGATCCGGGAGGGCTGCGGGACGGCCTCGCGCAGGTCCCGGGCGGCGGCCCGGACCCGGGCCGCGTCGTAGACGTACAGCGGGCTGCCGTACGCCGCGACCAGTTCGGGATCGGTGAACGCGCCCGCGGTCACGGGCCCACCTCGGCACCGGGGCCGCCCGCGGCCCGCCACTCGGGCTCCGCCAGGATCTCCAGCACGGCGCAGGTGCAGGTGAAGCCGGATCCGCTGCCGACCACCAGGACCTTGTCGCCGGGGCGCAGCACGCCCGTCTCGGCCAGGTCGTTCAGCCCGGCGAACTGGTCGGCGGCGCCGAGGTGTCCGGCCCGGCGGGCGAACTCCCAGGTGGTGCGCTCCTCGGAGACCCCGAGCATCTTCTGCACCTGCCACTCCATCTTGCTGCGTCCGGTCGCCGGGATGACCGTCCAGGCCAGGCCCTGACGGTCGGTGCCGGCGTCCGCGAGGGCGGTGTCGATGGCCTCGCCGACCACGCCGACGAGCCGCTCGGTCGCCTCGCGCAGGCTGCCGTGCTGCTGCACGTAGTGGCCGACCCGCTCGCTGAGGGTCTGCTGCTCGCCGGTGGGCAGCGGCTCGAAGCCCCTGCCCCGGACCACGGCCTCCAGCGAGTTGTCCGAGACCGTCGCGGTGGACACCAGCCGGGCGAACCCGCCCCGGTTGCTCAGCACCACGGCGGCGGCGCCGTCGCCGTAGACGATGCCCTGTTCCTGCCGCCAGCGGCGCATCAGCGGCGCGCCGAAGCGGTCGGCCGTGGTGAGCACCGCGCTGGTGCCGGGCTCCGCCGACGCCAGCCGGTGGGCGGCGAGCTCCAGGCCGGCGAGGCCGGCGTTGCACTCCTGCTTCAGCTCCAGCGCGGTCACCCGGGGGCCGACGGCGTGGTTGGCCACGTAGGAGGCGGCCGGCCAGCCGTCGATGCCCTGGAAGTAGATGTAGCTGTGCACCAGCAGCGCGACGTCCTCCGGGGAGGCACCGGAGCGCTTGAGCGCGGTGGTGGCGGCCTGCACCGCCATGTCGGGCGGTGCCACGTCGTCCGGGGCCACCCGGACCGACAGCAGCCCGTCGGCCTCGAACTGCTCGGGGTCGTACTCACCCGAGTCGACGGCGGAGCGCGCGGAGACCGCCGGCGGCAGCCAGGCTCCGGTCCCCGACACATACACGTTTTGCCAGCGCATGGGGTCTCCATTCCTCGTGACGGTCCGTCGGGCGATGGAGTCGAGCCCTCACCCCGCCGTCCACGGCATCCTCCGAGCGCCAACTTGGGTGCCGCTAAAACCCGGCGGGCGACCCGCGCCCGGGCCGCGCACAAGCCCGGCTTCAGCCCGGCCGACCAGCCTGGGGCGCGACGGCCCCGCGACCGGGGCCGGCCCTGCCGACGACGGGAGCCGAGCATGCAGCAATCCCCCGGGGACGAGGCGCCCCCCGACCCGCGCCGGTGGTGGGTGCTCGCGGTGCTGTCCGCCGCGCTGTTCGCGATCCTGCTCAACAACAGCCTGCTCAACGTGGCGGTGCCGCAGCTCATCCGCAGCACCGGCGCGGGCATGTCGCAGGCGCAGTGGATCGTCGACGCGTACACCCTGGTGTTCGCCGGGGCCCTGCTGACCGCCGGGACGCTCGGCGACCGCTACGGCCGCAAGCGGGCCACCCTGGCCGGCACCGCGACGTTCGGGGCCGGTTCCCTGGTGGCGCTGTTCGCCGACGGACCGTCCCAACTGCTCGTCGCACGGGCCGTGATGGGGCTCGGGGCGGCATTCGTGATGCCGGGCACCCTGGCGATCCTGGTGAACGTCTTCCCGGCCCGCGAACGCGCCCGGGCGATCGCCGTCTGGGGCTCGGTCTCGGCGCTCGGCGTGGCGGCCGGCCCGGTCCTGGGCGGCGCGCTGGTGGACCGCTTCTGGTGGGGGTCGGTGTTCGCGGTGAGCCTGGTGCCGGCGGTGCTGGTGCTGGTGGCGGGCGCCGTGCTGCTGCCGGAGTCGGCCGATCCGGCCCCGCGCCCGGCCGACCCGGTGGGCGCCCTGCTGGGCGCCGGCGCCATGGGCGGGGTGGTGTACGGGGCGATCCAGGCCTCCGGGCACGGCTGGACCTCGCCGGGCGTGCTGGCGGCGCTGGCCGCCGGCGGGGCCGCCGCGGTCGCCTTCGTCGCCTGGGAACGCCGGCACCCGCACCCGATGGTGGACCTGGCCCTGCTGCGCAGGCCGGCCTTCGTCGGCGCCGGCGGCGGGAACCTGCTGCTGATGACCGGCGTGGCCGGCACGTTCTTCGTGCTCACCCAGCGGCTGCAGTTCGGCCTCGGGCTCAGCCCGCTGCGGGCCGGGCTCGGAATGCTGCCGAGCGCCCTCTCGGTGGGTGTCGGGGCCTTCCTCTCCGGTCGGCTGACCCGCCGTCACGGCCCGCGCGGGGCGGTCGGCGCGGGACTGGCGCTGGCGGCGGCCGGCATCGTCGTGGTCGGTGTGGTGGACGGCGGCTACCCGCCGGTGCTGGCCGGCCTGGTGGTCACCGGGATCGGCTTCGGGCTGGCCATGACGCCGGTGACCGACACGGTGATCTCCCTCGTCCCCGAGGCCCGTTCGGGCTCCGGCGCGGCCCTCAACGACACCTTGCAGGAGCTGGGCAACGCGCTGGGGGTGGCGCTGGTCGGCACGGTGCTCGCCCGCCGCTACGCGAGCGGGGCGGCCGGGCTGCCGGACCCGGCCGACCGCTCGCTGCACGACGCCCTGGAACTCGCGGAGCGCACCGGCGGCCGGGCCGGGGACGCACTCGCGGCCGCGGCGCGGCAGGCCTTCGACCACGCCGCGGCGGCCGGGCTCGGCACCGCCGCCGCGGTGGTGGCGGTGGGCGCCGTGCTCGGCGCCGTCCTGCTGCCGGGCCGGTCGGAGCCGCCGGCCGGACCGGCGCCGCGGAGCGCTTCCCCGGTCGACCCCGCGCGCTCCCCGACGGACCGTCAACCCGGCCCCGTAAGGTAATGATCAAGCGTGATTCGAGTGACGGGGGAAGGATCGCGCCTGCCTCCGTCACGCCTGCTCGCCCGTTTTCAGCGGAGGTGTTTTCCCATGACCGTTTCCAGAGGCTCGCTGCTCAGCCGGGCCATGTACGTCGGCCCACCGATCCGGACCCTGCACGAGGAGTACGCGAAGGGCGGGCGGATCGACGAACGGGCCCCTGTGGTCGCGGCGAGCGAGGTGACGGTGGCCGCACCGCCGGACGAGGTCTGGCGGGTGCTCACCGACGTGCCGGGCTGGCCGGGCTGGGTGCCGGGCGTCAGGGAGGCCGCCCTGGACGGCGCGGGGCCGGCCGCGGACCTGACCTTCCGCTGGGTGCTGAACGGCATGCGCATCCGGTCCACGCTGGCCGTGGTGACGCCCGGGCGGGAGATCGCCTGGACCGGTCGGCTGGCCGGCTCGCGGGGCGTGCACCGGTTCCTGCTGCGGCCGGCGCCCGGGGGCGGCACCGTGGTGCGGTCCGAGGAGTCGATCGGCGGCGCGCTGATCGGCCTGTACTACAGCAGCGAGAAGCTGTCGGCGGTCCTGCGGGGCTGGCTGGGCGCGCTGAAGAGCACGGTGGAGGGCGAGCGGTGAACACGACGACGGACCTGGCCCTGGCCTACACCCCGGTCTTCCTGGGCCTGCGCTTCCTGCTGGAGCTGTTCGCCCTGTACGGCTTCGGCGTGTGGGGCTGGCGCAAGGCGCCCGGCGCGCTGAAGTACCTGGCGGTGGTCGCGATACCCGTGGTGGTGGCCGTCGTCTGGGGCGACTTCGCCACCGCAGGCGACGAGGCCCGCAGCGGCGAGACCACCTTCGACACCCCGGGGCCGATCCGCCTGCTGCTGGAGTTCGCCGTGTTCGGCGGTGCCGCGGCGGGGCTGTGGCACGCCGGGATGCGCAGGACCGCCCAGTGGTTCCTGATCGTCCTGGCCGTGTACCACGTCGCCGCGTACGACCGGATCTGGTGGCTGCTCCAGCACTGACCCGCGACCGGCGCGACGGCCCGTCCCCCTCACCGGAGGGAGGACGGGCCGTCGTACGCCGCCTTCAGGCCGCCGGCGTGTCGGTCAGCCGACCGGCCGGCGCACCCTCTCGGCGGCCGGCTCCGGGGCGGCCGGGCCCTCCATGCGGTCCAGCCGCAGCGCCGCGTGCAGCCTGCGCAGCGGACCGGGGGCCCACCAGGTGGCGGAGCCGAGCAGCGCCATCAGCGCGGGCACCAGCAGCGCCCGCACCACCGTGGCGTCCAGCAGGACGGAGAACGCGGCTCCGAGGCCCAGCTCCTGGACGAACACCAGCCGGGACATCGCCAGCGCGCCCACCGCGACGCAGAACAGCGCGGCGGCGCTGGTGACGGTGGAGCCGATCTGCGCCAGGCCGTCGGCGACCGCCTCCCGGTCGCCGCGGCCCGCGGCCCTGGCCTCCTTGATCCGCCCCAGCAGGAAGACGTTGTAGTCGGTGGAGAGGCCGAAGGCGAGCGCGAAGACCAGCACGGGCGTGGTGGTCTCCAGCCCGCTGTGGGCGGCGAAGCCGAGGTTGCCGTCCTGGAAGACCCACACCAGGAAGCCGAACGCGGCGCCGGTGGAGAGCAGGTTCATCACCAGGGCCAGCAGCGGCAGCAGCACCGATCCGGAGAAGGCGAACAGCAGCAGCACCGTCACGCCGGCCAGCACGCCGAACGCCAGGGGCAGGCGGTCGGCGATGCTGCCCCGCTGGGCGAGGAAGTCCGCCGTCGTCCCGGTGAAGCGGGCGGTGACGGGCGCCGCCACGTCCTGGACCCGCTCGCCGGCCCGCAGCGCCGGACCGTCCAGCGGGTTGCCGGCGAGGACGGCGTCGATCTCCCAGTGCCCGGCGTCCAGCCGCTGCGGCTCGCCCACCGACTCCACCCCGGGCACCGCGGCGACCCGCCGGGCGTACTCCTGGAGCCCGGCGTCGTCGGCGGTGTCGAGGACGATCTGGAACGGGCTGGTGGCGATTTCGTCGAAGTCGCCGCCGAGCCGCGCGGCGACCTGCCCGGCGCTGATGTCCTTGGGGAGCGAGGTCGGGTCGACGCCGGTGAACCGCACCCCGGTGAGCGGGGAGGCGACGAGCAGCAGGACGGCGGTGGCGACCAGCGTGAAGACCGCGGGCCTGCGCATCACCGCCGAGGCCAGCCGGTGCCAGCGCCCGGCGGTGGCCTGCCCGGCCGCCGCGGACCGCTGCCAGCGGCGCGGCGCCAGCGCGTTGATCCGGTGGCCCAGCACCGCGAGCAGCGCGGGCAGTCCGAGCAGGGCGAACAGGGCCGCCGAGACGACGGTGATGACGCCGGCCAGGCCCATGGACCGCAGGTACGGGTGCGGGAACACCATGATCGCGAGCAGCGCGGCCGCCACCGTGAGCGCGCTGAACAGCACGGTGCGCCCGGCGGTGGCGACCGTCCGCCGCAGCGCCTCGGCGCCGGGGCCGTGCTCGGCCAGCTCCTCCCGGTAGCGGGTGACGATCAGCAGGCCGAAGTCGATGGACAGCCCCAGCCCCAGGGCGAAGGCCAGGCTCATCGCCCCGGTGGAGACGTCCATCGCGGTGGTGGCGATCCGCAGGCCGGCCATGGTGAGCAGCAGCGAGACGACGGCGCCCAGCAGGGGGACGAGGGCGGCCACCAGGCCGCGGAAGACCAGGAACAGTGCGATCAGGATGACCGGCGTGGCCAGGCCCTCGGCCTCGGCCAGGTCGGTGTCGGAGACCTGGGCCACCTGGACGTGGCCGGGCGTGGCGCCGCCGAGCCAGGCCCGGCCGTTCAGCGCTGGGTCGTCCTTGACGGCCCGCTGGAGCTCCTGCTCGGCGGCCTTGGTCTCCGGTTCGGCCATCGGGCGCACGGCGCCGACGACCACCGTGCTGTGCCCGTCCCGGGAGATCAGCGCGGGGTCGGCCGAGTAGTCGACGACCTGCCCGACCTCGGGCCGGTCCTTCAGCAGCCGGACGGCCGCGGTCACGGCGGCCGGGGGCGCGCCGGCACCGCGCAGCTGCTCGTCGGTGCGGACCAGCAGCAGGTAGCCCTGCTGGGAGTCGATGCCGGTGGCGCGGGTGATCGTCTCCCGGGCGACGACGTTGCCGCCGCCCGGGTCGTCGTAGTCGGACAGCCCGTTGGTGAGCCTGTCCCCGACGGAGCCGCCGAAGACCGCGGCCAGCACGGTGATCAGCAGGGTCAGCAGCAGGGAGGCTCTCCGTCGCCCGTGCAGAGCGGAGCCCAGAGCGGTGAACATCGGCATTCCTTCCGTCGCGCGGCCGTGGTGCGGCAGCGCGGGCGCAGAGGCGGACACGGCCGCCCCACCCTCGGCGAAGGCCCTTGGCTCTCGCTTGAGCGGGGCGTGCCCGTCCGCTGACTGCACGTCACCGGCGCGGCGCTCCGGCCGGACGGTCAGGCCGGCTCCCCCGCCAGCAGGGCGCGCAGCGCCTTGCCGTCCGTCTTGCCGTTGGCGGTGAGCGGCAGCGCGGGCAGCACCCGGCAGAGGTCCGGGACCTTGGCCGCCTCCAGCCGGTCGGCCAGCCTGCCCAGCACCTGCTCGGCGGTGACCTCGCCGACCACGAACAGCACCATGTCCCGGTCCTCCTCCGGGGCGAGCAGGGCCGCCTCGCGGACCCCGTCGATGTCCAGGACGGCGGCCTCGATCTCCACCGTGCTCATCCGCGAGCCGCGCCGCTTGAACAGGTCGTCGCGCCGGCCCTGGAAGTACAGGTGGCCGTCCTCGTCCAGCCAGCCGTAGTCGCCGGTGCGGAGCGTGACCCGGCCGTCCTCCGGGCTCACCCGGAACCGCTGCGCGGTGGGCTCCGGGGCCTGCCAGTAGCCGGCCATCACGTGCGGGCCGCGGACGGCGATCTCGCCGATCTCGTGCGGCGGCAGCGGCCGGCCGTCGTCGTCCAGCGTCAGCACCTCGGTGCCGGGCAGCGCGCGCCCCACCGAGCCGGGCCGGGCCAGGTCGCCGTCGGGCTCCAGGACGGTGATCCGCTTGCACTCGGTGGTGCCGTACATCGGGGCCACCGCCGCGCCGGGGAAGGCCTCCCGCAGCGAGGCGATCAGCGGCGGGTTGAGCGCGGCACCGGTGTTGGTGAACAGCCGGACCCCGGTGGGCCGCGGGTCCCGGGAGGCCAGGCGCACCAGCAGTTCGCCGAGCGAGGGCACCAGCGGCACCACGGTGGCGCCGTGGTCGCGGGCGAACCCGAGCAGCCGGGCGTGGCCCTCCGGGCCGGACAGCAGCAGTTCGGCCCCGGCCAGCGCCGAGAGCAGCACCTGGTAGAGGCCGTAGTCGAAGGAGAGCGGCACGGCGGTCAGCACGACGTCGTCCGGGCGGTAGTTCAGCCGCCGGGCGATCGCCCGCGCGGCGAACACCACCTGGGCGTGCGGGCAGGCCACGGCCTTGGGCGCGGCGGTGCTGCCGGAGGTGTAGATCAGCAGTGCCAGCCGGTCGGCGGGCACCAGCGCCTCGCCGCGCCCGGCCGGGTCGGCGGGCCCGGAGAGGTCCAGCTCGGAGACCACGGCGACGGGCACCCCGGCGGGCCAGCGCAGCCCGTCGGCCTGCTCCCGCTCCGCCGCCTCCGCCACGATCAGCGACGGCGCCGAGTCGGCCAGCACCGGCCCCAGGTGGAAGGCCCGCATCGCCGGGTTGACGGGAACCAGCACGGCGCCGCGCCGCCAGGCCCCGAAGAGCAGGGCGGTGAACTCGCGGCCGCTGCCCACCCGGGCCAGCACCCGGTCGCCCGGTCGGATGCCGTGGCCGGCCAGGATCCGGGCGAAGGAGTCGGCGGCGGCGTCCAGCTCGGCGTACGTCCAGGCGCCGTAGCGGTCCCGTACGGCGGGTGCGTCCGGGCGGGCGGCGGCAGCGGCGCCGAGGAACTCCTCGGCCGCGTTGGCGATCCGGGCGGCGTGCTCCGAGCCGGCGGCGGTGGCGACCCCGGGTACGGGTACGGTCTCGAACGTGCGCGTGGTCAATGCTCCCCCTAGTCGGTGACGGTGACGGGTGGTCGGGCATCTGGCGGTGCGCGGCCCCCCGGCCTCGTTCCGCATCGTCCGAGAGGGGGCTTTGGCACCGCTAAAAGCGCGCCGTCCCGGCTCCGGTCAGGCCTGCCCGGCCCCGGCCGGCCCGGGGGCCGTGCCGGGAATCGCGCCGGGGGCCGCCTCGTAGCGGCGCAGCACGGCGGAGAGGAGCTCCGGGAACCCGGGCGCCTCCCGGGGGAAGAAGTGGCCGCCGGGCACCACGTTGATCTCGCTCTCCCTGGTGGAGTAGCGCGCCCACTCCCGGACCTCGGGCACCGTGACCAGCCGGTCCTCGGCCCCGCCGAAGGCGTGCAGCGCCACCGGCAGCGGCGTGCGGGCGACGGTGCCGGCGGCGGCGCACAGCCGCAGGTCGTCGCGGACGATCGGCAGCAGGGCGGCGAGCCACTCCGGGTGGTCCAGCAGGATCCGGGGCAGTCCGCCGTAGGCGTCCAGGGTCCGCACCAGGTCGGCGTCGGGGATGTCGGGCTCGTCGGGCAGCGGCGCCGGCAGGTGCGGCGCCCGGTGGCCGCCGAGCACCAGGGCCGCGGGCAGCCGGGCGCCGCGGGCGTGGCGGTGCTGGGCGAGCGCGAAGGCGATCAGGGCGCCCATGCTGTGCCCGTAGAGCACGTGCGGGTGGTCGAGTTCCGGCCCGAGCTCCGCGTCGAGGTCGGCGACCAGGTCGTGCAGGTCGGTGAACCGCGGCTCCGCCATCCGCCCCTCCCGGCCGGGCAGTTGGACCGGGAGCAGCTCCGCGTCCGCGGTGATCCGGCGCTGCCAGCCCGCATAGGCCGAGGCCCCGCCGCCCGCGTACGGGAAGCAGAACACCCGCAGTCGTCCCGGGGGCGGCGGGGTGCGGGTGAGGTAGCGCGTCATGGTGCTGGGTCTCCTCTCGGCCGGGCGGCGCCCGGCGGCCGAGGCTCCGCACCCTGCCCCGGCGTCCTCTCGCGCTCCGCCCGCCCGGCCCCGGTCGGGGGTGCCGGGCCGGGCGGGCGGAGCGGCGGGGTTCGGCCGGTGGGGGCGGACCGGCCGACGGTGCGTCAGCCTCGGTGCGGGCGCTAAAGGTTCGGCTGTGCACCACCCGCCCGGAGGGGCCCGTCAGACCCGCTCCGGGGCGGGCGCCGGCCGGCGGCCGAGCAGGTCCCGTGCCAGGACCGGCAGGAACGCCTCCGGGGCGTCGTGCGGGAAGAAGTGCCCGCCGTCGAAGAGGCGGACGGTGGTGCCGGCGGTGGAGTGCGGGCCCCAGGCCCGGAGCTCGTCCTCGGTCGTGGAGGCGTCCGAGCGGCCGCCGTAGACGGTGATCGGGCAGTCCAGCGGCGGGCCGGGCCGGTGCACGTGGGTCTCGGCCACCGCGAAGTCGGCCCGCAGGGTGGGCAGCATGACGTTCAGCAGCGGGCTGCCGGCCCGGGCCTCGGCGCCGTGCCCGTTCAACGCCCCGATCCGCTCGCAGAGTTCGGGCGCGGGCGCGTCGTGCACCGGGGTCGCCCGGCGCGGGAGCTGCGGCGCCGGCAGGCCGGCCACCAGGAGCCGCCGCGGTTCGGGCAGGCCGAGCCGGTGCAGGGCCCGGCAGACCTCGAAGGCGATGCCCGCGCCCATGCTGTGGCCGAACCAGGCGTGCGGCCCGTCGAGCAGCGGGGCGACGTCGCGCAGCAGCGGCGGCAGCAGGTCGCCGAGCCGGTCGTGGGGGCGTTCCCGGAAGCGGGACTCGCGCCCCGGCAGCCGGATCGGCACGACCTCGATCTCCGGTCCCAGGTGCGGGGCCCAGGAGCGGAAGGCGGCCGCGCCGCCGCCCGCGTGCGGCAGGCAGAAGAGCCGGAGCCGGGCCGGGGGCCGTCCCCGGCGGCGCACGGCCCACTCCCCGGCCCGGGGGGCGGCCGGGATCCCGGTCAGTCCATCCATCGAGCCACCCTTTCGGCGAGTGCGAGGCAGGTCAGGTTGGGCGGGGCGCTGGGCATCACCGGGAGCACCGAGGCGTCGACGACGTACAGCCCCTCGGCGCCGTGCACCCGGCAGCGCTGGTCCACCACCGCCTCCGGGTCGTCGGCCGGCCCCATCCGGGCGGTGCCGACGGCGTGCCAGCTCGGCGAGACGAACCTGGTCACGGCGCCGCGCAGCAGCCGGTCCTCCCGGACCATCCGGTCGGTCCAGACCAGTACCCGCTCCAGCAGCCCCGCCATCGGCGCCGACCGCAGCAGCTCCCAGGCCTGCCGGACGGCGGCCATCAGCAGTTCGACGTCGGCCGGGTCGGTCGCCAGGCCGAGCAGGATCTCCGGCGAGGTGTCGGCGTCCGTGTCCCGGATCGTCACCGAGCCGCGGGAGGCGGGCCGCAGCACCATGGCGGACAGCCCGACGGCCAGTTCGGCGCGGAGCATGCCGGCGATCAGCGGGTTCGCCGCGACGGGCACCGCGTCCAGCAGGAACAGCCCCAGGTCCGCCGCGGCGCCGGCCGGGTCGGCGGCGCAGCGGGCGGTGACCTGGTGCCAGCTGTCCCCGGCCCGGCAGACCCCGGCGCGGGGCTCGGACCAGAGCACGACCGCCGGGTGGTCGACGAGGTTGCGTCCCACGCCGGGCAGGTCCAGTGCGGGGGTGATGCCCAGGGCGGCCAGCAGCCGCGGGTCGCCGATGCCCGAACGCTGGAGCACAGCCGGGGTGTTGACCGCCCCGGCGGCCAGGGTCACCCGGCCGGCCGCGACCTGCCGGAGCCGTCCGTCGCGCCGCACCTCGACCCCGGTGGCCCGGTTCCGCGCGTCCAGCAGGACCCGGGTCGCCGTGCTGCCGGTCCACAGGGTCGGGCCGTCGCCCCGCTCCCTGGCGGGTCGCAGGTGGCTCTCGGCCGTCGAGATCCGACGGTCGTCGACGGCGTTGGCGGGCGTGACGCCGGCGCCGAGCGCGGCGCCGGAGTTGAGGTCCGCCAGGACGGGCACGCCGAGCCGGGCGCAGCCGTTCAGGAAGGCCCGGGCCGTGGTGGCGAGCGCGTCCTCGCCGGTCCGGCGGATCGGCACCGGTCCCCGCGTGCCGTGGACCGGCCCCTCGGCGTCGTGGTCCGTCTCCAGGGCGACCAGGTACGGGAGCATCTGCTCCCAGGTCCACTCCGGGTTGCCGGCGGCCGCCCAGGCGTCGAGGTCCGCGGGCAGCGGGCGCAGCGCGAGCGCGCCGTTGACGGCGGAGGAGCCGCCGACCACCTTGCCGACCCCGTAGGGGAACCCGCGCCTGGCGCCCTCGGACGCCTTGGCGGTGAAGTCCCAGTTGCGGCCGGCCAGGACGGGCACCCCGGCCCGCTCGTCGGACGCGCCGTCGCCGTCCGGGAGTTCCCCGGCCTCGATCAGCAGCACCCGGCGCCCGGGCCGTCGCGACAGGCGTGCGGCGAGCACCGCCCCCGCCGAGCCCGCGCCGACGATCACGTCGTCCCAGTACGGGATCCCGCTCTCCGTGCTCACCTGCTCACGCCCCCCGCCGGTCCTTGACCAGGGCGGCCAGTCCGGCCACCGTGGGGTTCTCGAAGAGCAGTTGGAGGCCTTCCTCGGTGTCGCCCTCCCACTGGAACGCCTCCCGCACCTTGGTGAGGATGTGCACGGCGTGCAGGGAGTCGCCGCCGAGTTCGAAGAAGTTGTCCTCGACCCCGAAGCCGTCGAACTCCATGACCTCGGCCCAGACCGCGAGCACGGCCGCCTCGAACTCGTCGCGGGGGGCGACGAGTTCCTGCTCGTCCAGTTCGCTCCACGGCGCCGGTAGCGCGGCGGCGTCGACCTTCCCGTTGGCGCTCAGCGGGATCGCGTCGACGAGCAGGCAGTGCTTGGGGACCATGTAGTCGGGGAGGCGCTCGGCCAGCTCCGCCAGCAGTACGGCCGGATCCGGGCGCACCGGGCCGCCGGGTGCCGCGGCCCCGGGGTCGGAGCCGGGGTCGGAGCCGGGCCCGGCCGGGACGGCGTAGGCCACGAGCTGGCGGCGGCCGGTGGCGGGGTTGGTGTCGACCCGGGCGATCGCCCGGCCGACGCCGGGGAGCCGTTCCAGGGTGGCGGCGATCTCGCCGAGCTCCACCCGGTAGCCGTTGAGCTTCACCTGGAAGTCCCGGCGGCCGAGGAACTCGATGTCCCCGCCGGGCAGGTAGCGGCCCAGGTCCCCGGTGCGGTAGAGCGTCTCGCCGGTCTCCGGGTGGCGCACGAAGCGCTCCGCGGTGCGCTGCGGGTCCGCCCAGTAGCCCTTCGCCACGCCGGTGCCGCCGATCCAGATCTCCCCGGTGGCCCAGAGCGGGCGGGCCCGGAACCGGTCGTCGAGGACGTGCAGGGTCTGGTTGGCCAGCGGCTTGCCGTAGGGGATCCTGGCCCACTCGGCCGGCACCTCCCCGATCGGGTAGTGCACCGACCAGATGGAGGCCTCGGTCGCCCCGCCCAGGCTGACCACCTCGGCGCGCGGGTGCCGGGCGCGGACGGCGTCGGGCAGCGCCACCGGGATCCAGTCGCCGCTGAGCAGCACCAGCCGCAGGTCGCCGGCCCGCTCGTCGGACAGGCGGGCCGAGGAGTCCGCCCACAGCTGCATCAGGGCGGGCACCGAGTTCCACACCGTGACGCCGTGGCGCTCGGCCAGCTCGGCCCAGTGCAGCGGGTCGTGCGAGCGCTCGGGGCTCGGCAGGACGACGGTGCCGCCGGCCGCGAGGGTGCCGAAGACGTCGTAGACGGACAGGTCGAAGGTGAGCGCCGAGAGGGCGAGCACCCGGTCGGCCGGTCCGACCGAGAAGCGGCGGTTGATGTCCCGAACGGTGTTGACGGCCCCCCGGTGGTCGATCATCACGCCCTTGGGGACGCCGGTGGAGCCGGAGGTGAAGATCACGTAGGCGAGGTCCTCCGGGGCCGGCGCGGTCGGCGGCTCGGTGGCCGGCTGTGCCAACGTCTCCTCGTCGTCCAGGGTCACCAGGACCGTCCCGGCGGGCCACTCCAGCTCGTCCCGGTAGCGGGCCGAGGTGACCACCAGGGCGGCCCGGCCGGACTCCAGCAGCTGCCGGCGGCGCGCCGCGGGCCACTGCGGATCGATCGGCAGGTAGGCCGCGCCGGAGGCCGTCACGCCGAGGACCGCCGGGATCTGCTCCGGGCCCCTGTCCAGCACCACGCCGACCAGCTCGCCGCGGGCGGCGCCGAGGCCGGCGAGCCGGTGGCCGAGCCGGTGCGCCGAGGCCAGTACGTCGCCGTAGGCGAGCGCGCCGCCCTCGGAGACGACGGCCGTGGCGTCCGGGGTGCGCCGCGCCTGGTCGGCCACGAGGCTCAGCAGCGTCCCGCCGGGCAGGTCGAGGGCGGTGGCGTTGACCCGCTCGCGCTCCTCCAGCTGCGCGGCCGGGGCCCCGACCGTGGGGGCCAGGTCGTCCCAGAGGGCCGGATCGTCGCTCAGCCGGCCGAGCAGGGTCCGGAAGGCGGCGAACATGTCGTCGAGCAGGCCCTCGGGGAACAGCGCCTCCACCGCGTCCCAGTTGAAGACCAGTTCGCCGTTCTCCTCCAGCACCTGGTGGTCGAGCCAGACCTGCGGGGTCTGGCTCACCCCGTGGCGGTAGTCGCCGAAGAACGCCATGCCGTCCATCGTGTCGGCGTCGCCCGAGAAGCCGAGGGCGCTGGTGAAGACGATCGGCATGCCGGCGCCGAGGCCGCTGCCGAGCCGGCGGGCCCGCTCGCGCAGCACGCGCACGCCGCTGTACGACAGGTGCTCCAGGTCCCGCATCAGCTGCTGCTGGAAGCCGGCGGTGCGCCGGGCGAAGCTCTCGTCCTGGCCGCCGCTGATCCGCAGCAGGGTCAGCGAGGTGAAGTCGCCGATGATCCCGCCGATCTGCGGGTGCGCCTCGGCGGGCCGGTTGAACAGGGTCAGGTTGAGGGTGAAGTCGCCCTGCGACGTCCACTGGCGCAGCACGTCGGCGAAGGCCGCCAGCAGGACCGACGAGGGGGTCAGGCCGCGCTCCCTGGCGGTCTTCTTGACCAGCTCCCACTGCTCGCGGGGCAGCGAGGCCCGGCGGCGGGTGAAGACGGTCCGCTCGGCCGAGCCGGGCTGGATCGCCAGCGGCAGGTCCGGGGCCGGGGGCAGTTCGTCGAGGCGGTCCAGCCAGTACTTCTCGGCGGCCCGGTACCGGGCGCCGCCGCGCTTCTCCTCCTCGGCGAGGACGAAGTCCCGGTAGCCGATCGCGAACGGCTCCGGCGCCCACTGCTCGTCCTCGTAGTGGCGCTGCCAGTCGCGGAAGAACAGGTCGAAGCTGTAGGCGTCCATGATCAGCAGGTCGAGGCTGACGTGCAGGCGCAGCCCCTCGCGGTGCCGGGTGGCGCGGATGTCGAACAGCGGCCAGGTGTCGGGGGCGAGGACCTGGTGGTCCAGTTCGGCCCGCAGCGAGCGCAGGTGCTCCTCGAAGGCGTCCTCGGTGGCGTCCGCCCGGTCGTAGTGGCGGATCTCGTAGTCCGGGACCTCGGGCAGCACCCGCTGGCGGCCGTCCGGGCCGATCACCGCGCGCAGCATGTCGTGCCGGGCGACGACCTTGCGCAGGCTGCGCTCCAGACGGTCCACCTCCAGGCCGTCGCGGTCGAGCTCGAAGTAGAAGTGGGTGGCCACCCCGCCCAGTTCGAGCGCCCGGTTGTGGCCGATCCAGTAGGCGTGCTGGATGTCGGTGAGCGGGAACGGCTCGTGCCGCTGGTCGGGCCGCGCGGTGAGCGGCGCCGGGCCGGCGCCCTGTCCGGCCGCGCGCAGCAGGTCGATCAGCTCGCCGCGCCGGGCCCGGAGTTCGTCCCGGATCCGGGCGGTGACCGCGCCGGGCGGCGCGATCACTTCGAGGCTGTCGCCGGAGAGCCTCAGCTTGATGCCCAGGTGCTGGAGCTCCGAGATCAGGTCGTGGTCCATCGCGGGTCGTCCCCCTGGGGTCAGTGCTGAGCCGGACACGTGGTCATGAGTGCGGCGACGGCCGCGACGTGGGTGTCGGTGAGCAGGGTGTGGTGGGTGCCGTCGGTCCGGTCGGCGGTGGTCCGGCCGGTGGTGAGCGGGGCCCAGCCCCACTCGGCGGAGTCCGCGTGGGGGTGGTCGGCGAACTCGCTGACCTTCCCGTGCGCCGCCCGGATCACGGTGGTGTCGGCCGTGATCGTCCCGGCGCGGTAGCGGTGGCAGGCGGTGATGATTCCCCGGAACACCGGCCAGCTGAGGGCCAGGTCGGCGGCGTCCGGGAGGTCGAGCCCCTGTTCGCGGGCCAGCGCCACGGCCCGGGCGAGCCGTTCCGCCGCCGGGGCCGCGGCCACCTCGGCGGCGGCCCCGGGGCGCACGGCCGCCGGGTCGAAGCCGATGTCCAGGTCCTCCAGGAACCAGAGCAGCACGGCCGCCTCGGCCGTCTCCCGGGCCCCGTCCGTCTCCCCGGCCCCGGGGGCGGCGGCCCGCTCGGGGGCCGGGGAGTCGATCACCACGAAGCGCTCCACCGTCTCGCCCCGCTGCTCCAGCAGCCGGACCAGTTCGAAGGCGATCACCGATCCGGAGGACCAGCCGGCCACCCGGTACGGCCCGTGCGGGCGGACGGCGAGCAGCGCCCGCGCGTAGCACTCGGCCAGTTCCTCCACCGTGTCCAGCGGATCCCGGCCCACGCCCGGGCCGGGCGCCTGGAAGGCGTGGACGGGGCCGTCGAGCAGTTCCGCCAGGCCCCGGTAGCAGAGCACGTTCCCGCCCGCCGGGTGCACCAGCAGCCAGGGCGTTCCGTCGCCGGTGGCGTCGAGCGCCACCAGCGGGGACCACTCCTCCTGCCCGGCCTCCAGGAGGGCGGCGAGCTCGGCGACCGTCCGGTGCTCCAGCAGCGCCCCGAGCGGGGCGCGCAGCCCGAGCCGCTGGCCGACCAGGCCGATGACGCGCAGCGCCGCGAAGGACTGCCCGCCGAGCTCGAAGAAGTCGTCGTGGACACCGACCGACTCGATGCCGAGGACCGACTCCCAGATCTCCACGAGGACCTTCTCGGTCTCCGTCCGGGGGGCGGTGTGCGTCCGGTCCTGCCCGTCGCAGGCCGGGCCCATGGCCTCCAGCGCGCGGCGGTCCAGCTTGCCGTTGGCGGTGAGCGGCAGGTCGTCGAGCACGACGACGAAGCTCGGCACGAGGTGGCCGGGCAGCCGTTCGGCCAGGAAGCCGCGCAGTTCCTCGGGTTCCGGACGCGGTGCGCCCCGCTCGGCCACGGCGTAGCCGGCGAGCTGGCGTCCCGAGCCGGCGGTGCGGGCGACGACGACGGCGTTCCGTACGGCCGGGTGCCGGGCCAGGGCGTGTTCGATCTCGCCCGGTTCCACCCGGAAGCCCTGGATCTTGACCTGGAAGTCGGCGCGGCCCAGGAACTCGATGTCGCCGTCGGGGCGGTAGCGGCCGAGGTCGCCGGTGCGGTAGAGCCGCTCGCCGGTGGCCGGGTCGGTGACGAAGGAGGCGGCCGTCCGGGCGGGGTCGTTGAGGTAGCCGAGCGCGACTCCGGTGCCGCCGATGTACAGGTCGCCGGTGACCCAGTCGGGGGCGTCGCGGCCGTTCCGGTCCAGCACCCGCCAGGTCTGGTTGCCCAGGGGGCGGCCGTAGGGGATGCTCGCCCAGTTCGGGTCCACCCGGTCGATCGGGTGGTGGATGGACCAGATCGACGCCTCGGTGGCGCCGCCGAGGCTGACCACGCGCGCCCCGGGCGCGATCCGCCGGATCAGCGCCGGGAGCCGGACGGGGATCCAGTCGCCGCTGAGCAGGACCACGCGCAGCGCGGGGAAGGTCAGCCCGGCCTGCTCGGCTGCCTCGGCGAACAGCTGCATGATCGCCGGCACCGAGTTCCAGACCGTGACGCCGTGCTCGCGCACCAGGTCGGCCCACTGCCCCGGGTCGGCCGACCCGGGCGGCGGCAGCAGCAGGGTCGCGCCGGCCTCGGCGGTGCCGAAGACGTCGTAGACGGACAGGTCGAAGCAGAGCGAGGACACCCCGAAGACCACGTCGCCGGGGCCGATGCCGAACCGGCGGTTGATGTCGACCACGGTGTTCAGCGGCCCGCGGTGGTCGAGCACCGCGCCCTTGGGCCTGCCGCTCGACCCCGAGGTGTAGATGACGTACGCGGTGTCGCCCGCATCGCCCGCGCGGGCCGGTGCGGGACCCGCTTCGGCGGCGGGCTCCCCCGCCGTCAGCACCGGGCAGGCGGCGACGGCGGCGATCGACTCCCGTTCCCCGGCCGAGGTGACCACGGCCGCCGCGGGGGTGTCGGCGAGCAGTTCGCCCACGCGTTCCCGCGGCCAGGCGGGGTCGATGGGCACGTAGGCGGCGCCGGCCGCGAGCACGCCGTACACGGCGGCGATCTGCTCGTCGCCCTTCGGCAGGACGACGGCGACCTTGTCCCCGGGGCGCACCCCGGCCGCGGCCAGCCGGGCGGCCAGCTCCTGGGCGCGGGCGTGCAGTCGCCCGTAGTCCACGGCGCCGTCCGCGGTCAGCACGGCCGCGGTGTCGGGCCGCTGCGCGGCCTGCCGGGCGAGCGCGCGGTCGAGCAGGCCCGTGGGTACGGGGCCGGCCGTGTCGTTGACGGCGGCCCGGCGCTCGCGCTGGGCGGCCGGCAGCAGGTCGAAGGAGCGGCGCTCCCAGGCGGCCGGGTCCTCGGCGAGCAGCAGGAGCAGGTCGCGGTAGGCGGCGTGCATGGCGTCGATCAGCCCGGCGGGGAACATCGCCTCGATGAGGTCCCAGACCACCCACAGGCCGCCGTCGCTCTGCTCCCAGAACTGGTTGTCGAGCAGCACCTGGGGCGTCTCCAGGTGGCTGAAGACCGGCTGGTCCAGGTGCCCCATGAACAGGCCGCTGCCGACCACGAACGGGCAGGCCGCCCGGCCCGGGGTGCGGCGCACCTGGTTGAGGGTCTGGAGCACCTTCACCCCGCTCCAGTAGGTGTGCTCCATGTCGGTCATGACCCGGGTCTGCAGCCGCCGCGCCCGGTCGTGGAACGGCTCGTCGTGGCGCCAGTCCACCTCCAGCGGGTAGAGCGAGGCGAAGTTGCCGACCACCTCGGTGATCTGGGGGTGGATCGGCAGCCGGTGGGTCATCATGTTGTTGAGCAGGAAGTGCCGCGAGCCGCTCCAGTGCGCCACCGTCTCGGCGTAGACCGCGTACACCGCGTTGGTGGGGGTGACGCCGTGGTCCGTGGCGCGCCGCTTGAAGCGGGCCCACTGCTCGGCGTCCAGGGTGAACTCGCGCCGGGTCAGCCGGGCCCGGGTCCGGGTGTCCGCGCCGCTCACCAGCGGCAGGTTCGGCGCCTCGGGCCAGTCGGCCATCCGGTCGCACCAGTACGCCCGGGAGGCCTCGCCGCGCTCCGACTCCTCCAGCGCGGCCAGCGCCAGCACGCAGTCGCGGTAGCCCAGTTCGAGGTCGTCCAGGGCCTCGGACGGGTCGTGGTAGGCGCGCAGCACGCTGTCCAGGAAGCGGCCGGTGCCCGGGCCGTCGCTGAAGAAGTTGTTGTTGTTGTAGTGCAGCCGGGCCCGGCCGTCGCCGTAGCGGGTGATCCGCACGTCCATCCAGGGCCAGGTGTCCAGCGGGAGTTCGGCCGCCTGCATCTCGTCGCGGGTCCGCTCGACGGCGGTCATCGCCTCGGCCTCGCCGGCCTGCCGCAGGTCCGCCACCCGCACCCGTACGGGCGCCGGGTCGCGGACGGTCTCCAGTTGGAGGTCCTCCCGCACCACCACCAGGCTGCCGCGCTGGCGGTGCAGCATCCGGTTGAGCGCGGCCTCGAAGCGCTCCGGGTCGAGCTCCGCGAAGTCGAACTCCATGTACTGGTGCGGCCGGACGTGGTACTCGAACTGGGCGGTGCTGCCGACCAGGAAGGACATCTGCAGGTCGGACGGGGGGAACGGTTCGTGGCGCCGCTCGGGGTCGGGTACCGCCCGCGGCAGCGCGCCGGCCTGCCGGGCGGTGTCGCCCTGCTTCAGGAGCGCGATCAACTCGGCCTTGTTCTCGGCGAGTTCGTGCCGGATGTGGTCGGGAAGCGAGCCGGCGGCGGCGCGCACCTCGATGCGGTCGCCGTCGACCAGCCGCAGCCGGACGCCGTGCTGGGCGAGCCGGCCGAGCAGCTCGGCCGGGTCGCCGTGCCGTCCGTGTGCTGTCATTCCGGGAACTCCTGTTCGGGCGGTCGGGGGCGCGGGCCCTGGCGGGCCGGGCCCCGCGGGGAGGCTGGGCGAAGTCGGGTGGTGGGGAACGGGGCGCGACGGCGCCCGGTGGTGCGGGGGCGGGGCCGCCGGGACGGCCCGCGGTCCTCGGAGACCGCCGGCCGTCCCGGGCCGCCGACCGCACGGCCCCCGGGCGGGTAAGA
>NZ_JBHXEM010000140.1:0-20962 GCF_042724755.1 Kitasatospora sp. NPDC127067
GCGTCGCCACCCGCGACCCGGACGGCACCGTCCGCTTCGCCGGACGAGCACCACAGATCACCAACCTCGACGTCCTGCCCGAACCCGACTACGACGCCTACTTCACCACCGCCCGGCGACTCGGACTGCCCCGAGTGGTCCGCGGGCAGGTCGTGGGCCTGCCCTTCGAGACGGCGCGGGGCTGCTGGTGGGGAGCCAAGCACCACTGCACCTTCTGCGGACTCAACGGCCTCGGCATGGCCTTCCGCAGCAAATCCCCCGAACGGGCCCTGCGCGGCATCGACGAACTCGCCCGCCGGCACCGCACGTACGCGTTCCTGTCCGTCGACAACATCCTCGACCAGCGCTACATCGGCGAGGTGTTCGGGCCGCTCGCCCGACAGCGCAAGGACTACACGTTCTTCTTCGAGGTCAAGGCGAACCTCTCCCGCGAACAGATCCGAACGCTCGCCCAGGGCGGCGCCCGCATCGTCCAACCAGGGATCGAAAGCCTCAGCACGCGGCTGCTGCACCTCATGCGCAAGGGCACGACCGCCCTCCAGAACGTCTGCTTCCTCAAGTGGGGCCGCTACTACGGCCTCACCGTCACCTGGAACCTGCTGCTCGGCTTCCCCGGCGAACAACCGGAGGACTACCGACGACAGATCGAGGTCATACGGCTCATCCCGCACCTGTGCCCGCCGGGCTACGTCGGCCGGATCCGGCTGGACCGTTTCAGCCCGTACTTCACCGACCCGCAAGCCGTCGACATCCACGCCGTTCGTCCCATCCCCGCCTACGGCGACACCTATCCGGACACCGTCAACCACGACGCCATCGCCTACTTCTTCGCCTACGACGCCCCCACCGCCCTGGACGATCGGGCCTACCGAGAGGTGAAGGAGACCGTCCTAGCCTGGCAACGCCGGTGGGAGGGCTCGTCGGTACCGTCCCTCGTGTACCAGCGGGGCGCCGACCGGCTCGTCGTGACCGACTGCCGGTACGGCACGCCGCCGCGCATCACCTCCCTGCGCGGGCTGGAAGCCCGGGTGTACGAGGCCTGCACCTCGGCGCCCCGTTCGGCATCGGGAGTTCTTCGGCTGCTGCTCGAACAGCGCCCGGAGCCGCCGCATCCGGAGCCGTACGCGACACCGGACGCCGTGCAGCGCATACTCACCGGGCTCACCCAGCAAGGTCTGATGCTGGAGGACGAGGGCCGGTACCTCGGCCTGGCCCTACCGATCAATCCGAACTGGTAGCTCCGCGGCCGCACGCGGGAGCCTCGCCCTCCACAGCCAGTTCCGTGCGATCGCGATCAGGTTCGACAAGTTCGCCGACCGCTACCGAGCAGGAATCGTCCTGGTCTCCCCCACGTCCTCGCCGATCCCCAGCGGGGTCACCGGAAAAGCTGCGATCACGGCTCTGCGCTCCTTGTGCTGGACGACACGGGTCGCCGGCCCGGGCCGACCCGGACCAGCGACCAGCGACCAGCGACCAGCGACCAGGCTAGAGCCTGCCTCCTGACCTCAGGCGACGCTCGGCAGCGGCGGGTCGACCGCCAGCGGCGCGGTGGAGCGGGCCCGGTGCTGGGCGGCCCAGGAGACCAGCGCCACCGTGCAGGCGTGGTCCAGGTGGCGCAGCCCGGACCAGTCCAGCTCCACCGGCCGGTCCGCAGGCAGCCGCTCCAGGGTGTCCAGCAGTCGGGGCAGCCGCAGGAAGGTGGCGTTGCCGCTCAGCCGCACCCGGTGCAGCGCCTCCCCGGTCGGCTGCGGCTGCTCCTCCACCGCGATCTGCAGGTGCGAGGTCTGCCAGGCGGACTTGGCCACCGCCAGGCCGACGCCGATCAGCACCCCCTCGAACAGGTCGGTGGCGATGATCGCGGCCGCCGTCACCACCAGCACCAGCGCCTCGCCCAGGTGCCCGCGGCAGAGTGCGACGATCCGGCGCAGCGGCACCAGCTTGGCGCCGGCGTGCACCAGGACGGCGGCCAGCGCGGTGAGCGGCACCAGCCCGAGCGCGCCGGGCAGCAGTGCGGTGAACAGCAGCAGCCAGCCGCCGTGCAGCACCCGCGAGGCCTTGGTGCGCGCGCCGGCCTGGACGTTGGTGGCGCTGCGCACGATCACGGCGGTCATCGGCAGCGCGCCGAGCAGTCCGCAGACGGTGTTGCCGACGCCCTGGGCGGTGAGTTCGCGGTCGTAATGGGTGCGCGGGCCGTGGTGCATCCGGTCGACGGCGGCGGCGCTGAACAGCGTCTCGGCGGAGGCGATCAGGGTGAAGGCGACGACCGTGCCGAGCCCGGCGGTGCCGGCCAGGGCAGTCAGCGACTCGCGGTCGGGCAGGTGCACCACGTCGAACAGTCCGGCCACCCGGATCCGGGCCACCGGCAGGTCGGCGACCGCGGTGACGGCGGCGGCCAGGCCGACGGCGGCCAGCGGGGCGGGGACGGCCCGGGCGGCGCGCTCCGGCAGGTACTTCCAGCCGACCAGGATCAGCAGGGTGCCGAGGCCGAGGGCGACCGCGCTCGGGTTGGCCGCGGCGGTCAGCACGTCGCCCAGCAGGGCGGGCAGTCCGGCGATCTTCTCCGGCCCGGTGGCGGGGGCGCGGCGGTCGGCGAGCGCGTAGAGCTGGCCGAACACCAGGGTCAGTCCGATGCCGGCCAGCATGCCGTGCACCACCGAGGCGGACATCGCCCGGAACCAGCGGCCGAGCCGCAGGGCGCCCATCGCCAGCTGGAGCAGGCCGGTGGCGAGCACCAGCAGGCCGAGCGCGCCGGCGCCGAAGCGCTGGACGGCGTCGGCGACCAGGACGGTCAGTCCGGCGGCGGGACCGCTGACCTGGAGGCTGCTGCCGGGCAGCAGGCCGGCGACCAGGCCGCCGACGATCCCGGTGACCAGCCCGAGTTCGGCCGGGACGCCGGAGGCGACGGCGACGCCGACGCAGAGCGGGAGGGCGACCAGGAACACCACCAGCGAGGCCGGCAGGTCATGGCGCCAGGGGACGGCGCGCAGGACGGCGGCCGGGGTGCGGGGCCGGCCCGGCGGGCCGTGCTTGCGGAGGCGGCCCGGCGGGCTGTCGCTCCGGTGGGGCGGCGGGTTCACCCGGTCACCACCAGGGACCGGGCAGGGGTGCAGCAGCGCATGGGGACGTTCCTTCCGCGCGCCCGCCGCAGCGGGCGCGCCGTTGCAAGGGCGGGGAGCACGAGGAAGAAGGGGAAGGGACCGCGCCGGGGGCGGCGACAGCGGTACGGCCGCGGGTCCGGGCGGACCAGAGCGCGGCGGCGGGTGTCGGGTCGGTGCGGCCAGGGGGGTGCGTCCCTCGCTCGGGTGCGGCGGACCGGGCACGCTGGTCCTGGACGGGGCCACCGACGGAGTTCCCCCGCTCCGCGGCGCTCCCAACCCCCCCTGCCGCGGCCTCAGTTGGACGTCACGGGCCCGGCGTGCCACCGACGGTACCCAGCGCGGCGGGGCGGGCCAACGACCGGCACCGTCCCTTCACGGCCACTGCACACCGGCTGCGCTTCCCGGCGCGGAGCGTCCGCTTCCCCGGGCACACCAGCGCGACTGCCGTCCGGGCGTGCGAATCCCCGCCGGTCCGGCCGCGCCGCGCCGCCCTGCTCCCGGCCCGTTTCCCGCCCCGCCGACGCTCTACCGCCGACCCGCCGCCGACCCGCCGGCTCCCCACCGCCGACCCCGCCCGAGGCTTCCACATTCTGTTGAACTCCTCTTGACGCCCCGACGGACCCCGCCCTACCGTCTTTCCACATACAGAAACCGTTCTTCCGTATGGTGGAATTCGAGAGATGAGCCCTCCGAGCCACTGCGGGCCGAAGCAGGAGAGATCCGATGCCTCGTATGACAGCCGCCCGCGCGGCCGTGGAGATCCTCAAGCTCGAAGGCGTCGAGGTCGCGTTCGGCGTGCCGGGCGCAGCCATCAACCCGTTCTACGCCGCGCTCAAGGCCTCCGGCGGGATCGGGCACACGCTGGCCCGGCACGTCGAGGGCGCCTCCCACATGGCCGAGGGCTACACCCGCGCCGAGGCCGGCAACATCGGGGTCTGCCTCGGCACCTCCGGACCGGCGGGCACCGACATGATCACCGGCCTGTACTCGGCGATCGCCGACTCCGTCCCGATCCTCTGCATCACCGGCCAGGCGCCCGTCGCCCGGCTGCGCAAGGAGGACTTCCAGGCCGTCGACATCGCCTCCATCGCGCGGCCGGTCACCAAGGCCGCCACCACCGTGCTGGAGGCCGCGCAGGTCCCCGGCGTGTTCCAGCAGGCCTTCCACCTGATGCGCTCCGGCCGGCCCGGCCCGGTCCTGATCGACCTGCCGATCGACGTCCAGCTCACCGAGATCGACTTCGACCCGGAGGCCTACCAGCCGCTGCCGGTCTACAAGCCGGCCGCCAACCGCACCCAGATCGAGAAGGCCGTCGCGCTGCTCCAGCGGTCCGAGCGCCCGCTGATCGTCGCCGGCGGCGGCGTCATCAACGCCGACGCCTGCGAGCTGCTGCTGGAGTTCGCCGAGCTCACCGGCGTCCCGGTGGTCCCGACCCTGATGGGCTGGGGCATCGTCCCGGACGACCACCGGCTGAACGCCGGCATGGTCGGCCTGCAGACCTCGCACCGCTACGGCAACGAGAACTTCCTCGCCTCCGACTTCGTCCTCGGCATCGGCAACCGCTGGGCCAACCGCCACACCGGCGGCCTGGACGTCTACACCGCGGGCCGCACCTTCGTCCACGTCGACATCGAGCCCACCCAGCTCGGCCGGATCTTCGCCCCGGACCTCGGCATCGCCTCCGACGCCAGGGCCGCGCTGGAACTGTTCGTCGAGGTGGCGCGCGAGCTGCGGGCCGCCGGCACCCTCAAGGACCGCGGCGCCTGGGCCGCCTCCACCCAGGAGCGCAAGGCCCTGCTCCAGCGCCGCACCCACTTCGACGACGTGCCGCTCAAGCCGCAGCGCGTGTACGAGGAGATGAACAGGGCCTTCGGCCCGGAGACCCGCTACGTCACCACCATCGGCCTGTCCCAGATCGCCGGCGCGCAGCTGCTGCACGTCTACCGGCCGCGGCACTGGATCAACTGCGGCCAGGCCGGCCCGCTCGGCTGGACCGTCCCGGCCGCGCTGGGCGTCGCCACCGCCGACCCCGGGGGCCAGGTCGTCGCGCTCTCCGGCGACTACGACTTCCAGTTCATGATCGAGGAGCTGGCGGTCGGCGCCCAGCACCGCATCCCGTACGTCCACGTGCTGGTGAACAACTCCTACCTGGGCCTGATCCGCCAGGCGCAGCGCAACTTCGACATCGACTACCAGGTCAACCTGGAGTTCGAGAACGTCAACTCCCCGGAGCTGGGCGTCTACGGCGTCGACCACGTCAAGGTCGTCGAGGGCCTGGGCTGCAAGGCGATCCGGGTCACCGAGCCGCAGGGCCTGCTGCCCGCGTTCGAGGAGGCCAAGAAGCTGGCCGCGGAGTTCCGCGTCCCGGTCGTGGTCGAGGCGATCCTGGAGCGGGTCACCAACATCTCGATGGCCGCTGCCGACATCGACAAGGTCAACGAGTTCGAGGAGACGGCCACCCTCCCGGAGCACGCCCCGACGGCCATCAGGCCGCTGGCGCTCTGAACGCGCGCTCGGCCCGCGGCCGCTCACGCGCACCGGTCGTGGGGGGGCGGACGAGCCGCTCCGTGCGCCCCCACGCGCCCCCGCACCCGGAACACCGGCACGCCGACCGCGGTTGATCAGGTCACGGCCGCTACCGTGGCCCCGGAAGAGGCCCGGCCCGACGACTCCCCGAAAGGACCACTCCCGTGAGCCTGTACGACATCCCGCTGCGCACCCTCGACGGCGCGGCCACCTCGCTGGCCGACCACAAGGGCAAGGCGCTGCTCATCGTCAACGTCGCCTCCCGGTGCGGCCTGACCCCGCAGTACGAGGGCCTGGAGCGGCTCCAGAAGCGGTACGCCGGGCGCGGGTTCACCGTGCTGGGCTTCCCCTGCAACCAGTTCGCCGGGCAGGAGCCGGGCAGCGCCGAGGAGATCCGCACCTTCTGCTCCACCACCTACGGCGTGACCTTCCCGCTGTTCGAGAAGATCGACGTCAACGGCGAGGACCGCCACCCGCTGTACGCCAAGCTCACCGAGGTCGCCGACGCCGACGGCCAGGCCGGGGACGTCTCCTGGAACTTCGAGAAGTTCCTGATCTCCCCGGACGGCACCGTCGTCGCGCGCCTGCGCCCCCCGGTCGACCCGGAGGCGCCGGAGCTGATCACCGCGATCGAGGCCGCACTGCCGGCCTGACCGCGCGCACCACGAAGGCCCGGGGCCCGCAGCCCCGGGCCTTCGCCGTGCGCGCACCCGGGGGCCGCGCCGGCCCTCCTCGGGGTGTTGCGGACATGCTCAACGCGCCCTACCGTGTGTGGCCCCGTTGATCCATTGCACACGGAGGGCTCACCTTGATGTTCCGTCAAGTCAGAACAGCGGCACGAGCACTGCTCGCGGCCGGACTGCTCGTCACCGGCACGATCGCCGGCGCCTCGCCGGCGGCGGCCGCTGCGGCGCCGACGGCCCTGACCGCGTCCGACTACACCCTCACCTCGGACTACCACCAGTACGACACACTCAACTCGGCGCTCGCCACGACGCTGGGGACCTCCGCCGTGCACACGGTGATGGAGAACGCGAACCACGACCGGCAGCCGCTCCCCGCGTCCTTCTCCGTGGCCGGCCTGTCCACCGGCTTCCGGTTCGACGACGGCGACAACTCCGACTGCCAGAGCTTCCCCCAGGGCATCACCACGAGCCGGGACGCCGTGGGGACGGCGAACAGCGGCAACTACGACGGCCACCAGCTCGTGCTGGTGAGCTGGTACACCAAGGACGGCTGCGACGGCGCCCAGCAGCGCAGCCGGATCACCCTGGCCGACTGGGACGCCACCTACCCCAACAAGTACCGCAAGATCCTCCTGGTGGAGCCGACCGGCACCGCGGCCGCGCCGGACTTCAAGGACATCCCGATCCACGCCGGCGGCGTCTCCTGGTACGGCGACCACCTCTACGTCGCCGACACCGGCCGCGGCATGCGCGTCTTCGACATGCGCAAGATCCTCAACACCGACACCGGCGGCACCGCCGACCAGATCGGCCGCCAGTCCGGCTCCGTCTACTACGCCCACAACTACGCGTACGTGCTGCCCCAGATCGGCACGGTCACCGCGCAGGCCGCCACCGGACCCAAACTGGTGTGGTCGTCGATCTCCCTCGACCGGGTCAGCAAGTCGATGGTGATGACGGAGTACACCTGCCAGGCGAACTGCGTCGACTACCCCAACCGCCCGCCGAGGGCCGTCCGCTTCCCCTTCGACTCCGGGGCGACGACGTTCGCCGCGACGACGACCGCCGGCCAGGCCCTCCAACTGCCCTGGTACAACCTCAACGGCGTGGCCTCCCACAACGGCCGCTGGTGGTTCAACTCCTCGGGGCAGAAGAAGCTCTACTACTGGACCCCGACCGCCGGCCCCTCGACCTTCGCCTGGGTGGGCGGCGGCGAGAGCCTCTCGTACTGGGAGGACGCCACCGAGCCCGACCTGCTGTGGTCGCTGCAGGAGACCACGGGCGGACGCAACGTCTTCGCGGTCACCCAGTCCACCTACGGCGGCGGCTGAGTCCCGGGCCCGGTCCGGGGTCCACGGACCGGATGACGAGGGCGCCCCCGGGCGGGTCCGGCCGCAACGGTCTGCCGGATGATGGGGAGCGAGGGCACGGCAGCGGATGTGAGGGCAACGCGGTGACAGCAGGCGAATCCATGGAGTTGGAGTCGGGACACCGGTCGGCGGACCGCGAGGGCCCGGAGACCGTCGTGGCCGCTCCCCGGCCCGCGGCGGGCACGGAGGCCCCGGGCGGGGGTGCGCGGCGCCGGCGTTCCCTGGTCCGGCGGCTGACGGTCCTCGTGCTCGTCCTCGTCCTCCTGTGCCTCCCGCCCTGGTGGACGCTGTTCGCCTCCGGCGCCGAGTGGCCGTTCCCGGTCTTCCTGGCCGGCACGGTCGTCCTCGCCGGCTGGCTGGTCTCCTTCCCCTTCCTGATGGTCGCGGGCCACGGGCGGCGGCGCAGCGACCGGGCCGCCCGCGTCGCGGACACCAGCCTCGGGATGATCTGGGTGCTGTTCACCTGGTCGGTGCTGGGCGGCGCGGTGAACCTGGTGCTCGTCGGGCTCGACGTCGGCGGCACCGACCGGGCCAGGGCGGTGGCCGTGGCCGTCGCCGTGGTCTCGGCCGGGCTGCTGGGCTGGGGGCACCACGAGGCGATGCGGGTGCCCCGGGTGAAGCGGGTGGACGTGCACGTCCCGCGGCTCGGCGCCGGTCTGGACGGGACCCGGGTCGTGGTGCTGGCCGACACCCACTACGGGCCGATCGACCGGGCGGGCTGGTCGGCGCGGGTCACCGAGGCGGTCAACGCGCTCGACGCGGACGTCGTGGTCCACGCCGGCGACATCGCCGACGGCACCCCCGCCCAGCGCCGGGAGCAGTCCGCGCCGCTCGGGACGATCCGGTCGCGGCTGGCCAGGGTCTACGTCACGGGGAACCACGAGTACGGCAGCGAGGCCCAGGGCTGGTTGGACCGGATGGCGGACCTGGGTTGGGAGCCGCTGCACAACCGCCACGTGGTGGTGGAGCGCGGCGGGGACGCCCTCGTGCTCGCCGGCGTGGACGACGTGACCGCGGAGTCCTCCGGCCTGGCCGGACACCGCGCGAACCTGCTCGGCGCACTGGCGGGGGCGGACCCGGCCCTGCCGGTCCTGCTCGTCGCCCACCAGCCCAAGTACGTCCCGCAGGCCGCTGCCGCCGGCATCGACCTGCAGGTCTCCGGGCACACCCACGGCGGCCAGATCTGGCCGTTCAACTTCCTCGTCCGCATCGATCAGCCGGTGGTGCACGGCCTGAGCCGGCACGGCGAGCGGACCCAGCTCTACACCAGCCGCGGCACCGGCTTCTGGGGCCCGCCCTTCCGGGTCTTCGCCCCGAGCGAGATCACCCTGCTCACGCTGCGCTCGGGCGGAACCCCGCCCGCCGCGTAGCGGGCCCGTCGCCCGCCGGATCCGCTGACGGGAGCGCCCCGCCCGCTCCGCGCGGCAGGCCGTCCTCCGGCTACCCGCCCCCGCCCCCGTCCTCCGGCTCGCAACGGCTCACGGCAGCAACAGCCGGGTGCCCGGCGGCAGTTCGCCGTCGCGTGCGGCGTCGCGCAGGTGCGCCAGCAGGGTCTCCCGCAGGGCCTCGGCCGCGCGGGTGGGCGGCACCTCGTGGCCGTGCGCGACGGCGATGGTGCGGCCGAGGCCGGGCCCGGCAAACGCGGTCACCGCGAGGCCGGAGCGGGCGGCCACCATGCCGGGGACGACGGCGGGCCCGAGCCCGGCCCGGACGAAGCCCAGCACCGCGTCCATCTCGCCGCCCTCCACCGCGAACCGCGGCTCGAACCCGGCCGCCCGGCAGGCCGCCAGGGTCGCCTCCCGGACGTCGTAGCCCTCCCGGAACATCACCAGCGGCCGGTCCTTCAGCTCCGTCACCCGGACCTTGCGCCGGGCCCGCCCCTCGGCGGCGACCAGCACCAGTTCCTCGTGCAGCAGTTCGGTGACCGCCAGCGCGGGCTCCTGTTCCCCGCCCGGCCGGGTGATGATCAGCGCGAGGTCCAGCTCCCCCGCCGCCAGCCAGCCGACCAGGTCGCGCGAGCCGCCCTCCCGGACCACCAGCGTCACCCCCGGGTAGCGGTCCCGGAAGACCCGCAGCACGTCCGGCACCAGGCTGGTGCACAGGCTCGGCGGCGCGCCCAGCCGGACCCGGCCGCGGCGCAGCTGGACCGTCTCCTGCACGGCCAGCCGGGCGCTCTCGGTGTCCGCGAGGATGCGCCGGGCCAGCGGCAGCAGGGCGTCCCCGGCGTCGGTCAGCGCGATGTTGCCCCGGGTGCGGTGGAACAGTTCGGCGCCCAACTCCCGCTCCAGCGAACGGATCTGCTGCGAGAGCGAGGGCTGGGCGACGTGCGCCGCCTCGGCGGCCCGGGTGAAATGCCGGGTCTCGGCGACGGCCAGGAAGTAGCGGAGTTGCTGGAGCTGCACAGGGCCAGGATAGGCCGCATCGATAGTCGGTGCCTATCGTCACGAGCCGCATCATGTCTTGGACGCACCCGACCCGCCGTCCCTACCGTTGCAGCCATGACAACCGCGACTCGGACGGCCCGGCACCCGTCCACCCTGGCGACCCTGTGGCGGTCGACCGTCGGCAAGAAGGCGGTCATGGCCGTCACCGGACTGGCCATGCTGCTGTACCTGGTCGCACACATGCTGGGGAACCTCAAGGTGTTCTTCGGCCCGGACGACATCAACGGCTACGCGGCCTGGCTGCGCACCATCGGGCAGCCCTTCCTGGGCCACGAGTGGTTCCTGTGGATCGCCCGGGCCGGTCTGCTGGGCGCCGTGGTGCTGCACGGCGTCTCCGCGTACCAGCTCAGCCGCCGCGACCTCGCGGCCCGCCCGAGCCGGTACGTGCACAAGCGCCGCCGGGCGAGCTACGCGACGAGGACCATGCGCTGGGGCGGGGTGATCCTGGCGCTGTTCATCGTCTGGCACGTCCTGGACCTCACCACGCTGACCGTGAACCCGGCCGCCGAGCACGGCCACCCGTACCAGAACATCGTGGCCTCCTTCGGCCGCTGGTACGTCGACGTGTTCTACGTCGTCGCGATGCTGGCCGTCGGCCTGCACATCCGGCACGGGTTCTGGAGCGCCGCACAGACCCTCGGCGCCAACAACGCCCGCCGCGACCGGGCGCTCAAGCTGATCGCGAACGGCCTGGCCCTGGTGCTGACGGCCGGGTTCCTGTCCGTCCCCGTGGCCGTGATGACCGGAGTCGTGAAGTGAGCAGTGGTGAAGTGAGCAGTGCTGACATGAGCTACCTGGAGTACATCCTCGGCGAGCCGGTCGCCGACACCAGGGCCCCCGCCGGCCCGATCGAACAGCGCTGGGACCAGCGGAGGTTCGACGCCAAGCTGGTCAACCCGGCCAACCGGCGCAAGCACACCGTGATCGTGGTCGGCACCGGCCTGGCCGGCGGCGCGGCCGGCGCCACCCTGGCCGAACAGGGCTACCACGTCGTCCAGTTCTGCTTCCAGGACTCCCCCAGGCGCGCCCACTCGATCGCCGCCCAGGGCGGCATCAACGCGGCCAAGAACTACCGCAACGACGGCGACTCGATCCGCCGGCTGTTCTACGACACCGTCAAGGGCGGCGACTTCCGCGCCCGCGAGTCCAACGTGCACCGGCTGGCCCAGGTGTCGGTGGAGATCATCGACCAGTGCGTGGCCCAGGGCGTGCCCTTCGCCCGCGAGTACGGCGGCCTGCTCGACACCCGGTCCTTCGGCGGCGTGCAGGTCTCCCGGACCTTCTACGCCCGCGGCCAGACCGGCCAGCAGCTGCTGCTCGGCGCCTACCAGGCCCTCTCCCGGCAGATCGCCGCCGGGAACGTGGAACTGCACCCGCGCACCGAGATGCTCGACCTGCTGGTGGTCGACGGCCGAGCCCGCGGCATCGTCGCCCGCGACCTCGTCACCGGCGAGATCCGCAGCTACACCGCGGACGCCGTGGTGCTCGCCAGCGGCGGCTACGGCAACGTGTTCTACCTCTCCACCAACGCCAAGAACTCCAACACCACCGCGATCTGGCGGGCGCACCGGCGCGGCGCGTACTTCGCCAACCCGTGCTTCACCCAGATCCACCCGACCTGCATCCCGCGCTCCGGCGACCACCAGTCCAAGCTCACCCTGATGAGCGAGTCGCTGCGCAACGACGGCCGGATCTGGGTGCCCAAGGCGCAGGGCGACACCCGGCCGCCGGCCGAGATCCCCGAGGAGGAGCGGGACTACTACCTGGAGCGGATCTACCCGTCGTTCGGCAACCTGGTGCCCCGCGACATCGCCTCCCGGGCCGCCAAGAACGTCTGCGACGAGGGCCGCGGCGTCGGCCCCGGCGGCCAGGGCGTCTACCTGGACTTCGCCGACGCGATCCGCCGGATGGGCCGGGACGCCGTCGAGGCCAGGTACGGCAACCTCTTCGAGATGTACGAGCGGATCACCGCCGAGGACCCGTACCGGGTGCCGATGCGGATCTACCCGGCGATCCACTACACGATGGGCGGGCTCTGGGTCGACTACGACCTGCAGACCACCGTTCCCGGCCTGTTCGCGATCGGGGAGGCCAACTTCTCCGACCACGGCGCCAACCGGCTCGGCGCCAGCGCCCTGATGCAGGGCCTGGCCGACGGCTACTTCGTACTGCCGCCGACCATCAACGACTATCTGGCCCGCCACCCGCTGCCGGCCGTACCCGCCGACCACCCGGTGCTCGCCGAGGTGGAGGCCGAGGTCGAGGACCGACTCAACCTGATCCTCGCGGTGGACGGCGACCGCACCCCGGACTCCTTCCACCGCGAACTCGGCGAACTGCTCTGGAACGAGTGCGGGATGGCCCGCGACGAGGCCGGACTGCGGCGGGCGCTGGAGCGGATCCCGCGGCTGCGCGAGGAGTTCTGGCGCCGGATCAAGGTGCCCGGCACCGGGCAGGAGCTCAACCAGTCGCTGGAGAAGGCCAACCGGCTCGTCGACTACTTCGAACTGGCCGAACTGATGTGCCTGGACGCACTGCACCGCGCCGAATCCTGCGGCGGCCACTTCCGCACCGAGAGCCAGACCCCCGACGGCGAGGCCGCCCGCCGCGACGAGGACTTCTCCTACGCCGCCGCCTGGGAGTTCACCGGCACCGGCGCGGCACCCGTCCTCCACCGCGAGGAACTCGACTTCGAGCACGTCCACCCCACCCAGCGGAGCTACGCGTGAACCTCACCCTGCGCATCTGGCGCCAGGCCGGCCCGGACGCACCCGGCTCGATGACCACCTACCAGGTCAGCGGGATCAGCCCGGACATGTCCTTCCTGGAGATGCTGGACACCCTCAACGAAGAACTGATCACCCGCGGCGACCAGCCGGTCGCCTTCGACCACGACTGCCGCGAGGGCATCTGCGGCGCCTGCGGCATGGTCATCAACGGCCGGGCGCACGGCCCCGAGCGCACCACCACCTGCCAGTTGCACATGCGGCACTTCCAGGACGGCGACACCATCGACGTCGAGCCCTGGCGGGCGGCGGCCTTCCCGGTGGTCAAGGACCTGGTGGTGGACCGCTCGGCCTTCGACCGGATCATCGGCTCCGGCGGCTACATCACCGCCCCCACCGGCAGCGCCCCCGAGGCGCACGCCACACCCGTCCCCAAGGAGGTCGCCGACACCGCCTTCGAGCACGCCGAGTGCATCGGCTGCGGCGCCTGTGTGGCGGCCTGCCCGAACGGCTCGGCGATGCTCTTCACCTCCGCCAAGGTGGTGCACCTCAACGTGCTGCCGCAGGGCGCGCCGGAACGGGCCGCCCGGGTGCGGAACATGGTCTCGGCCATGGACGCCGAGGGCTTCGGCGGCTGCACCAACACCGGCGAGTGCGCCACCGCCTGCCCCAAGGGAATTCCGCTGCCCAGCATCGCGGCGATGAACCGGGAGTTCCTGCGGGCCGCCCGCGGCTGACGACTCCCCTCCTGCGGTCGGCCCCTGTTCTGGGGCCTGTCCTCGAACCCCCGTCGTCGCCCCGCAGACGGGAGTTCGAGGACAGGCACCCATGCTCAGGCGGGGGCCGACATGTGTTTGCGGCGGGGCGTGCGGCGGGGGTTCGCGCTACCCGTACGGGTGGCGGATCCCGGCGGGCGGTGCTTCCTGACGGAGAATCGCGCTACGGTGGTGCTCCGCCACGGAAGGACGGCATATGCCCGAGGTTCAGTCCTGTTCCGGTTGCGGCGGGTCCGGGGGGACCCAGAAGACCGAGGCAACGGTCGAACTGGACGAGGAAGGAAGCATGGTGCCCAGCGTCCACACGTTCTGGTCGCCCTGCGGTCGGTGCCACGGATCCGGGACGGTGATCGTCGGATGAGGTTCGTCTTCGAGTGCGTCGAGTGCGGTGGGCACTACCTGCCGCCCGAGGAGATGGTGTACCCGGACGGGCCGGCCTCGCCGGTCTGGTGCACCACCTGCCAGAGCGCCAAGCACGCGGCCGGTGTGCGGGAGGACCCGCTGCTCGCCCGGGTCGCACTGGCCGCCGCCCGGGCCGCGCTGGCCGGGCGGGCCGCGGAGGCGGCCGAGCAGCCGGCCCGCGCCGACGTCCGCCCGTCCCGCCCGCCGCTGTCCCGCCGGGCCCGCTCCGGCCCGGGCGTGCTGCGCGGCAAGCTGAGCTGACGGCCCGCGGCCGGCGGGGTCGGGGGCGTCCCGGCGCCCGCCGGGGCATACGAACCGACGATATGTCAGTTACCTGGCACGACAATGAACTTGTGCAGACCCGGAGCGTGCTGGCACATTGTCCTCCCCTGCACGACAGTCTTGGGGGACATGGCCATGCAGCCGACCGATCCTGCCGATTCGACCCGGGCCGGCCAGACCGGCTCCTTCCCGTTCGTTCCGCCGCCGCCCGGCGGGCCGCCGACACCGGCCCCGTTCGGGCCGCCACCGCCCGCCGCACCGCCGCCGGCCTTCGCGAGCGGTTCCACCGGTGCCCCGACCACCACCCGGATCGCGGTCACCAACCGCATCCTCTGGATCGGGCAGGCGGCGTACCCGCTTGCCAACGTGGCCAGGGTCGGCACCTCCCTGATCGTGCCCGGCCGGCGCCGCGCGCTCCTGCGGCTGCTCGCCTTCGCCCTGGTCGTCTTCCTGCCCGTGTTCGTGATCTCGCAGGCCACCGGCGACTCGTCCTCGGACTCCGGGTCCGGCGGGATGGTCGTCGGCGCGTTGATCCTCGTGGCGATCTACTTCCTGATCTTCACCTGGCCGGTGCTGCGCCGGCCCGACCTGTACGTGCTGGCCGTGGACACGGCGGGCCCGCCGACCGCGGTGCTGGCCTGGCTCACCGCGCAGCCGGCTTTCGAGCTGCAGGCCGTCATCACCCGCGCGATCGAGAACCCGCAGGCCGAGTTCCAGCAGGTCGTCCAGAGCATCAGCGTGGACCTGCGGCAGTACCAGTTCGGCGACAGCGTCAACATCTACGGCGGCCAGGGAAACACGGGAGTCAGCAAGTGAACGACAACGAGCGCCCGAACGTCCAGTACGGCGACCGGGTCACCATCCACGGCGGCAGCAACAACGTCGGCATCCAGCACAACAACGGCCCGGCCGCCGACCAGGCCCTGCCGCCGGAGGTCGCCGCGCTGTTCGCCCGGCTCGCCGCCGTGGTCACCGAGCTGGCGCGGGACGGCCGGCTCCACGAGGCGGACCGGCAGAGCCTCGCCGAGGCCCTGCCGGTGCTGACCAGCCCCGCCGCCGAGGAGCCGGGCCGCCGGCGCAACACCCTGCTGCTGCTGGCCGGCCTGGCCCAGAGCGTCGGCGAGGCGGCCGCCCCGGCGCTGGGACTCGCGAACCAGCTCCTGGCCCTGATCAGCGGCTGACCGACCGGCCGGCGCCCGCTCGCGGGCGCCGGCCTACGCCGCGCCCCTCGTCTCCGTCTCCGTCTCCGTGAGGAAGCGCTGCACCAGGTCGCCGACGGCGTCCGGGGCGTCCTCGGGGCTTGTAGTGGCCGACGCCGGGCAGTTCGACGATCCGGCCACGGGGGAACGCCTCGGCGAACAGCGGCAGGAAGTGCCGGGCGGCGAGGGTCCGGTCGACCGTGCCCCACAGGGCGAGCGCGGGCAGGGCGGCGAGCGCCGCGCGGGCCTCGCCGCTCGGAGTCTCGAAGGTGTGCGCCCCGGTCGCGAAGCCCTCCGCCCAGCCGATCGCGCCCGCGGCCTCCG
Organism: Kitasatospora sp. NPDC127067; assembly: GCF_042724755.1. Lineage (NCBI taxonomy): Bacteria > Bacillati > Actinomycetota > Actinomycetes > Kitasatosporales > Streptomycetaceae > Kitasatospora > Kitasatospora sp. NPDC127067. The sequence goes on from NZ_JBHXEM010000140.1 coordinate 15,834, forward strand.
CGCGGGAGGGGAAGGCCGCGCCGTAGGCGGCCAGCCAGGTGCCCGTGATCAGGGCGTTGCTCTGGAAGCCGTTGAGCTTCAGGATGCCGAGGATCGTGTGGCCGAGTTCTCCGAGGACGGCGGCCAGGCTGCCGTCGGCGTGCGCCCGGGCGATCCAGCCGAACCACGGGGACTCGGCCGCGTTGGCGGCGAGCGCCGCGCCGAGGCCGGGCTGGCCGAAGGGCGTGGGCCCGTTGACGCTCACCACCCGGGCGATCGGATCGGGACGGCGGGCGGCCAGGCCCATGCCGACCGGTCCGCCGAAGTCGTGGAGGACCAGGGTGAGTTGGCGCAGGCCGAGGTCCAGGACCAGCGCCTCCAGGTTGTCGACGTGGTCCTGCAGCCGGTAGCCGAGCCCGACCGGGGTGGCGCTCTTGCCGAAGCCCATGTGGTCGGGGACGATCACCCGGTGGGTCGGGGCCAGGCGGCGGATCAGGTCCCGGAAGAGGTAGCCCCAGGTGGGTTCGCCGTGCAGGCAGAGCACGACGGGGCCGGCGCCCTCGTCCACGTAGTGCAGGGGGAAGCCGGGGGCCGTGCTGAAGTGCGGTCGGTACGGGAAGGTGCCGTCGAAGGTCTCGTGGGCAGCGATCATGGTTTGGACCCGCTCCAAAGTGGTGGCAAATTAAAACCGCAAGGCCGAGGCCGGGCCCTTGCGGTTTTATTACGCAACCACGCTGGTCGGGGCGGTTCCGCGAACGCTCTCAGAACAGCGCCTCCTGGGTGTCCGGCTCCGGCGGACGCAGTCGCTCGCGCAGGGTCAGGCCCGTGGAACCGCGGCCGGTGACCGGGCCGAGCGTCCAGCCGGTGAGCAGCCGGGTGTCCAGCAGCAGCGGGCCGGAGCCGTCCGCCTGGTCGAGGAAGAGGTGCCGGCCCACCGGCGGCCGGAGCCGGCCCGCGACGACCGCGCCGTCGGCCAGCCCGACGATCTCCCGGTACGCCTCCGGGGCGCCGCCGGCCAGGCCGTAGCGCTCGACGTGGTCGACCACCGGGCGGGCGGCGAGCAGCTCCACGGCATGGCCGTCCAACAGCCGGTGCGCCCGGGCGCGGGCCTCGGCGAGCACCGTACGGCGGTACGGGGCGTCCCCGTGCGACCACCAGTGCTCGGTCTTGAGCCGGGACTTGTACCGCTCGCGGGCCAGGCCCGAGGCCGCGACGGTGAGTTCGGCGCGCCGGACCGCCGGCAGGGCGCCGCGGGCGGCGAACGCGTAGGCCAGCGCGCCCTGTTCGAGCAGCCGGCTGTCGCCGCGCTGCTCGGCGGTGAGGCCGACCTTGAGCAGGCCCTCGCCGAACCAGGCGAGGTAGAGCAGGTAGGTGCGGCCGTCGTCGAGGATCTGGTCCCGGGCGAGGGCGAGGCCGCGGTCCACGCTCTGGCACGCCGGGCACTGGGTCGCCCCGCCGGCCGGATCGATCACCGCGTGGTGCGGGCAGGGCGTGCGCTCCGCCGCCCCCGCCAGCCAGGCCCCGACGCAGCGGCGCGGGCCGCCCAGCAGCCAGCCGACCTCCGCCCCCGGCGCCACCTCGCGCTCGTGCACCCGGGCGCCGCACGCGGCCCCGAGCAGGGCGCGGCCGTCCTGCCAGCTCAGGCCGGTGGAGATCCAGCCGCCGGGGCGACCCCGGGGCTCCGGGTGCTGCGGGGGGATCGTCACGTCTCTCCTTGCCGTCGGTAGCCGTCGAGACTACCCGGTGCCACCGACAGGCCGGCCGCTCCCGCGGAGCCTCCGGGCCCTGGTGGGCGGGCGGCGGCCGGACCTCCGCTCGAACCCCGCTCGACGAGCCCTCGGGTCGACGTGACCCCGTCAAAACGCACGGCTAGCGTCCTCGTCAGTGAATCCCTCACAAACGATCCCCCTCGGGAAGGGAACAGCCATGCGCATTCTCCAGCGTGCCGCCGCCACCACCGGCGCTCTCGCCCTCGCCGCCTCGGGCCTGCTCCTGGCCGCCGGCCCGGCCTCGGCCACCACGACCGCGTTGAGCTGCAACGCGCCGTCCTACTTCACCGGCAGCGGCGGCCACGCGGGCGCCTCGATCCGCTGCGTCGGCTCGGCCTTCACCGGCCGGATCGTCTGTTACAAGCCGGGCTACGGCAACTACACCCACTACGGCAACCGCGCCGAGTCCGGCGGCACCTCGACCACCTGGTGCGACCTCGGGGCGACCATCCAGAAGGCCGACGCCGTCTCCTCCTGACCCTGCGACAGCACGGCGCGGGAAACCGCGGGCCTGTCCGGCGACACACCGCCGGACAGGCCCGCGTCGGTTTTCCACCGCCTCGGCCGCCACACCCTCCGGCGCCGTCGCCCCGCCCGAAAGCCCCGCAGGTCACCGGCGCTTGGCCCGGCGGGGTGTTCACGTTCTATTGTTGCGGGCGCGGTCGGCGGCGCAGCCGGGAGGCGGTGCCGCGGCGGCCGGTCGGCGCGAGGCGAATGGGGTGGACGGACGGTGTCGGGGCGGCGGAGCAGCGGGGTGCTGGCGATCTGGGCGGAGGCGCAGCGACAGCAGCAGCGCCGGGAGGAGGCCCGGTGGCGCGCCGAGGCGGCGGAACTGCGCCGCCGGGAGCGGGAGCAGCGCGAGACGCAGAAGGCGGCGGCCCGCGACGAGCGCGAGGCGCTGCGCGCCCACCAGCAGTCACGGGAGGCGGAGGTGGCCCGGCGGACGGCCGAACTGGACGCCCGGGTGGAGGAGTTGAGGGGACTGCTGGCCGCCGGGCTGGCCGCGCCGGCCTTCGGCCCGCAGGCCCTGCTGGCGGCGCCGGCGGTGCCGCCGTTCGATCCGGGTCCGCTGGGCACGCCGGTGCCGATGCCGGACCAGTCCTCGGCCCGGTACTTCGTGCCGCCGCCGGACCCGGTCCAGGCCCGCAACCCGGGGGTGCGGCAGCAGTACGAGCAGTACCTGGCGCAGGCCCGGGCCCGGTTCGAGCAGGACTGGTACGCCGCCCAGGCCCGGGAGGCGGACCGGCAGCAGCGGCTGGCCGGGTACCACCAGGAGTACCTGGCCTGGGCCGAGCAGTCCCGCCGGCAGCAGGAGGAGCTGGCCGCGCGGACCGAGGAGTTGCTGCGCCGGCTGCGGGCGGGTGAACCGGAGGCGGTGCAGGAGTACTTCACCGCGGGCCTGTACGCCTCGGCGGCCTGGCCGGAGGGCTTCCCGCACCGGCTGGTGGCGGCGTTCGACGCCGGGAGCCGCCAGCTGGTGGTGGACTGGGAGCTGCCCGGGCCGGACGTGGTGCCGGCCGCCGCCCGGGTGCGGTACGTGAAGTCGGACGACCGCGAGGCCGAGGTGGCCCGCCCGGCGACGGAGCGCAAGGCGTTGTACCGGCAGGTGCTGGCGCAGTCGGCGCTGCGGGTGGCGGCGGAGCTGTTCCGGGCGGACCGGGACGGGCTGCTGGACTCGGTGGTGCTGAACGGCTTCGTCCTCGGCATCGACCCGGCGACCGGCCGGGAGGCCGAGCGCTTCCTGTCCACCCTGACCGCGACCCGGGCCGGCTTCGCCGGACTGGCACTGGACCGGGTGGATCCGCTGGAGTGCTTCCAGAGCCTGGGCGGCCGGCTGTCGGCGCGCCCGGAGCGGCTGGACGAGGTGCGCCCGGACCGGCGGCCGGAGAGCGTCGGCGGGAGCCTGGCCGGGCACGGCGGCGAGGACGAGCCGGACCTGTTCGAGATGGACCCGCTGGAGTTCGAGGACCTGATCGCCGAGCTGTTCCGGCTGCGCGGCTTCCGGGTGATGACCACGGCCCGCAGCGGCGATGTCGGGGTGGACGTGGTGGCGGAGGACCTGGACCCGGTGACCGGCGGCAAGATCGTGATCCAGGCGAAGCGCTACAAGAAGACCGTCCCGCCGACGGCGGTGCGCGACCTGGAGTCCACCGTCCGCCACCACGGCGCGAACAAGGGCATCCTGGTCACCACCGCGGGCTTCGGCCGCGGCTCGTACAGCTACATCGAGGGCAAGCCGCTGACGCTGGTGAGCGGTCCGGAGCTGGTCGTCCTGCTCGCCGAGCAGGGTCTGCGCGGCCGGCTCGGCGGCGGGTCCGGAGATGCCGGGGCCGCTGCTGCCAACGCCACCACCGCCGCCGCGAACGGCGGTCCCGAGGGGGCGGGCGAGACCGCCCTCACGGTGAGCTGGCAGAGCCGGACGGCCGGCGGGGACGCGGTGGAGCTGGACGTCACCGCCTTCCTGTGCGCGGGCGGCCGGGTGCTGAGCGACGAGCACTTCGTGTTCTTCAACAGCCCGCAGGACCCGGACGGTTCCGTCCGGCTGCATCCGACCCGCTCGGTGCCGGGCGAGCCGACCCGGGCGGCCCGGCTGGCGCTGGACCTGCACCGGCTGCCGGCCGCCGTCGAGGAGGTGGTGGTCGCCGTGTCCACCGAGGAGGAGGAGCACCCGGCGCTGCCGCTCGGCTACGTGCACGGGCTGGCCCTCGCCGCCGCGTACGGGCCGGGCGCGGGCGGTCCGGACGCCTGGGCGGGACCGACCGGCGGGGTGCCGGACACCGCGATGCTGCTCGGGGCGTTCCGCCGGGGCGCCGGCGGCTGGGAGTTCAGCCCGTCCGGGCGGGCGGTGACGAACGGTCTGGCCGGGCTGGCGGCGGCCTTCGGCGTGGCGGTCGAGTAGCCGGCCGGGACCAGATCCCTCAGGGGACGGCGTCATACCTGAGGAGGAGATCGCCCCCGCCACCCCGCCGGGTGGGCGGGGGCCGACCGTCCGCGCGGCATACACATCGCGTTCGAACAGCTTGGGATGATGTTACGGAGTTAAACATTCCGTTAATCCGTTCGAGGAGTCCACGTGACGTTCCCCGCAACCGCCGTCCACACCGGGCGGGCGGCCGCCCGAGCCACCAGCCTGAACAAGGTCTACGGGGAGGGGGAGACCCGCGTCGTCGCCCTCGACAACGTCAGCGTCACCTTCCCCCAGGGCGAGTTCACCGCCATCATGGGCCCGTCCGGCTCCGGCAAGTCCACCCTCATGCACTGCATGGCGGGCCTCGACACCGTCACGTCCGGCTCCTCCACCATCGGCGACACCGAGCTCGTCGGCCTCAAGGACAAGCAGCTCACCCAGCTGCGCCGCGACCACATCGGCTTCATCTTCCA